>NZ_JBSFET010000029.1:0-31065 GCF_053594575.1 Streptomyces sp. NPDC001880 | reverse complement strand
CGTGGTGGTTTCCAGCGTCGTGACGACCGTCCGTCCGGTGGTTTCCGCCGCGACAACGACCGTCCGTCGTTCAACCGTGACCGCCGGGACGACCGTGGTGGTTTCCAGCGTCGTGACGACCGTCCGTCCGGTGGTTTCCGCCGCGACAACGACCGTCCGTCGTTCAACCGTGACCGCCGGGACGACCGTCCCTCGGGCGGCTTCCGCTCCAACGACCGCCGGGACGACCGGGGTGGCCGCTCCTTCGACCGCCGTGACAACGACCGTCCGTCGTTCAACCGGGACCGTCGTGACGACCGTCCGTCGGGCGGCTTCCGCTCCGGCGGCAGCGACCGGCCGTACAACCGCGACCGTCGTGACGACCGCCCCTCCGGCGGCTACCGCTCCGGCGGCGACCGCCCGACCGGCCGCCGCGACGACCACCGGGGCTCCGGCTCCAACACCGGTTCCTTCGGCCGCCGCGACGACAAGCCGCGCTGGAAGCGCAACGGCTGAATGCGGTGAGGACCTGCTGAAGGTCCGCCGAAAGGTCTGCTGAAAGCGGGCCCGCTCTTCACGAGCGGGCCCGCTTTTCTTTTCACTTCCCCCATACGAGTGACCGCTGCTACCATCCGGCCACTTGCACAGGGGCGGGGCCGGGGGGCTTTGCGAGCTTTGCGTGATTCCTTTGCGGCGGGCCGCCGTTGATCACCTGTGCCCTTCATGCCTTCATGCCTTCGGGCATTCCGGGGAGGACTGACCCTTTTGGCTCGCCTTGCTTCTCCACGTGGTCGTGGCGCCCGGCGTCGTATTGCCGCCCTGGCCGCACTCACCGTGGTCGCCACCGGCCTCGGCACGATGCAGAGCGCCGGTGCCGCGGACCTGCCGACGCCCATCGCGACGGACGGTGTCTGGGGGATCGACTTCGCCGGTGGAGTACTGAACACCGTGGAACTCGCGCCGAGCGGCGAGGAGTTCTTCTACGCGCGGCAGATCGGTCCGGACGGGGCGACGGTGGGCGACCGCACCTCCATGGGGTACGCCGGTGTCTTCGCGACCGGCGCCCGGGCCAAGCGCGTTCCGTGCGACGCCGGGGAGTGCGTGCCGATGCGCGCCACCGGCAACGGCCATCTGGGCCACTTCTTCGCCGACAACGGCCAGGAACGCACCCAGATCTGGACGACGGCGAACACCCACTTCGGATACGAACCCGCCATGACGGGCGGCCGGTTCGTGGACGCCACGGGACGCTACTTCGTCTACGAAGCGGCATCGACCGGCAAGCAGTACGTCGACGTCGCCTCCCAGTACCGCTCGATGAACGTCCGGATGACGCGTACCGCCACTGCCGCCTCGGTATGGGGATCGGCGCTGTGGACGGCGGGTTCCACCACCGGAGCGATCACCGCGACCGACCTCGAACAGAAGAAGGTCGTCGTCACCGCCGCAACCGGAGCGCCCTGCGTGATCAAGGAACTCCAGACCGTCGGCCGCTGGATCTACTGGAACTGCGGCACGGGCGGTGCCGCAGGGGTGTACGACCGCACGGCGAAGAAGAGCTTCACCGTGCCGTCCGGCGCCGCGCTCGTCGGCGACGGCTATCTCGTCCGGCACGACCGCACCGCCGGGAAGCTGGTGCTCACCGACTTCCGCACCGGGACGGCCGCACCGCCCCGGGAGATCGCGGACCTGCCCGCGGGCAACACCGCCGACCAGCGCCGGCTGACCTGGGCCGTGGACAAGTTCGGCGGCGACATCGCGTACGTCGGCCCGGACAAGGCGATCCGGATCGTGCCGAGCGGGGTGCCCGCGCAGCCGCTGGCGAAGATCGAGTCGGACCTCGCCAACGCCTACATCGACCTCAAGGACGGCAGCGGCGGCCAGAGGTGGGACAGCACCTGGCAGCTCAACTCGCCCGCGACCTGGACCTTCGTGGTCAAGGACATCCGTGGGCGCACGATCCGCACCCTTTCCGGCGGCCCCGGCGCCGAGGTCGAGGTCAACTGGGACGGCAGGACGGACACCGGCACCCTCGCCGCCAACGAGATCCACACCTGGACGCTGACCGCCAGGGCGGCCGAGGGCGGCGGCACGTACACCACCAGCGGGAAGATCGCGGTCTCCGGCGGCCTCCAGGGCCACCACGACCAGGGCGGCCACGACTTCGGCGAGCTGGTCACGCTCAACTCGGCCGGCGAGCTGACCCTGCACTACACCGAGGGCAAGGGGAAGTTCGACTGGAAGCGCTCCGGCGCCGGCTGGCCCAAGGGCACGGTGGCGGTCCCGTTCGGGGACATGGGCAGCGACCGGTGCGCCGAGATGCTCGTGCGGATGCCGAACGGAGAACTGCGCCGGTACGCCGGGAAGTGCGGCTCCCCGTACACGCCGAACAGCAGCCACACCTCGCTGGGCACGGGGTGGAACGCGTACAACGTCCTGACCGTGCCCGGCGATATCACCGGCGACGGCCGCCCCGATCTGCTCGCGCGCAAGTCGTCGACCAGCGATGTCCACCTCTTCGCCGATGACGGCCACGGCAAGCTGAAGGCCGGGGTGAAGATCCGCTCGTCCTGGACCGGCTACACGAAGGTCGTGGGCGCCGGTGATCTCAACGGCGACGGGTACGGCGATGTGCTGGCCCACGCCAAGGACGGCACGCTCTACCGCTACGACGGCACCGCGAGCGGAAAGCTGAAGGAGCGCGTGAAGGTGTTCGGCGCATGGGGCACCTCGTACAACACCATCGTCGGGGTGGGCGACATCACCGGTGACGGGAAGGCCGACCTCGTCGAACGGGACAGCTCGGGCAACCTCTTCCGCAACAACGGCAACGGCAAGGGCTCGTTCGGCTCGCGCACGAAGATCGCCACCGGCTGGCAGGGCTACAAGGGGGTCTTCTGATGCGCGGCGGATTCCCGGTACGGGCGCTCACCACCCTGACCGCGGCCGACGCCGTGCTCGCCGGACTGCTGGGTTCCGCGCCGCAGGCACGGGCGGCCACCACGGTCCCCTCGTGGCTCATCCCGCTCCACTGCACCGACGACGCGAACGGCTCCCACCGGGCCTGCACGGGCATCACACTGTCCAGGACTCGCACCCTGGCCACGCCCGACCGCGGAGACGTTCAACTACGCGTCCGTCGCGGTGCTGGTGGTCCTGGGCTCCGCGGCGACCTGGTGGCCGGCGCCGGCGAGACACTGTTCCTCAAACCGGATCACAAGGGCACGATCACCCCGGACGAATCCCTCTGACGGACCGGGAATTCACCGTGCCGGGGCCCGGAATCCGATACCCGATCGGCTGCCGGGCCTCGGCGGGCTATGCTCAGGGGTGATTCGCCGAGGGCCGTTAGCTCAATTGGCAGAGCAGCGGACTTTTAATCCGTTGGTTGTGGGTTCGAGTCCCACACGGCCTACGCCTGGCGAAGGCGGAGTCCGCCTCCGCGATCCGCACGACAACGCCCCGACCGGTTCTGCCCGGTCGGGGCGTTCGTCGTTTTCGCGACGGACCGGCGGCATCCGTACGGGGGACGCGGGTGACGCCGGGGTCCTGGGGTGTCACCGGCTGGGGTGTTCTTCCTGCGGACCGCCTTGTACGGGCCGGTCAGGCGGCCGGCTCGATGTTCTGGTTGGCATGGAAGAAGTTGTGCGGGTCGTAGGTCCGCTTGACGGTCGCGAGGCGGTCGTAGTGGTCGCGGTAGGTGGCGCGCACCCGGTCCGGGGTCTCGCCCGCGCCGATGAAGTTCACGTACGTACCGCCCATGGAGTGCGGGTGCAGCTCCTCCCAGTAGTCGACGCACCACTGCCTGAGCCTCTCGGCGTTGTCCGGGTCCGGGTCGATGCCCGCGATGATGCCGGACCAGACCGCGTCCCGGTAGGCCCAGGCCGTGTCGTCCGGGCCCGGCCGGTGGGCGGCCCCGTCGACCGGGTACAGGTGCGCGGTCGACAGGGCGGTGGGGAGGTTTTCGGCGTACTTCGCGTGTATGTCGATGGCGTCGTCGGTGATCCGGTCGAAGAAGTTGCCGCGCCAGTACCACTGGAGACCGGCGGGGAGCAGTTCGTCGAACATGGACTGCAGGGCGGTGTAGGGCATCGGAGCCGTGAAGTGGAAGGCGGGCGGGCCGGGGTCCTCGACGGGCTTCAGGGTGGTTTCGAGGCGTTCGGGGTCGCCCGTCCAGCACCACACCACACCGCACGTCTTCTGGCCGTGGATCTCCTCCGGGAACGGCGGACCGGGCGGCACGGTGAGCGCGGCGAAGAAGCCGTTCAGCTCCTCGGGGGCCTGCGGCAGGAAGTCGCGGTACCAGCGCAGTACGTCCTTGATCCGGTCGACCGGCCAGAGGGTGATGGCGACGCCCACGGTGTCCACCGGGTGCAGCCGGAAGGTGAAGGAGGTGACGACGCCGAAGTTCCCGCCGCCGCCGCGCAGCGCCCAGAACAGGTCGGGGTGGCTGGTGCCGTCGGCCGTCACCGTGGTGCCGTTCGCCAGGACCACCTCCGCGGCCAGCAGATTGTCGATGGTCAGGCCGTATCTGCGGGTGAGGTAGCCGTGGCCGCCGCCCAGGGTGAGGCCGCCGACGCCGGTGGACGACAGGATTCCGGAGGGTGTGGCCAGCCGGAACGCGTGGGCGGCGTGGTCGAGGTCGCCGAGGGTGGTGCCGCCGCCGACCGTGGCGGTCCGCGCGCCGGGGTCGATGTGCGCCCAGCGCATCGGCGAGAGGTCGATGGTGACGCCGTCGTCCACCAGGCACAGGCCCGCGCCGCTGTGCCCGCCGCCGCGGACCGAGAGCGCGAGACCTTCGTCCCGGACGAAATCGACCGCTGCCATGACGTCCGCCGTGTCGGAGCAGCGCACCACCGCCGCCGGACGTCTGTCGATCATGGCGTTGTAGACCGTGCGGGCCCGGCGGTACTCCGGGTCCCGCGGGCCGATGACGGGCCCGCGCAGCGCGGTCCGCATCGCGTCCAGGTCTTCGAGCGTGGTGCTGTTCATGGCCGGGCCATCTCCTCGCGCTCCGGGATGGGGCCGCACCCCGCACGGCCTCCTGCCGTGGCTGATGCCTCAAGCCTCCTCGTGCTCCTGGCGCCCTGCCAGTTCGCCGGACCGGGCGGGGAGGGGGATACGCGCCACGTGCGGCCGGGCCGGACGGGGCGGGTCAGACGAGGAGCTTCGTCTTCGCCCGCTGGTACTCCTCGTCCGTGATGGCGCCCCGGTCCTTGAGGTCGGCGAGCTTCGCCAGATCGTCGACGTGGCTGCCCTTCTTCAGGGCGTCGCCGCCGCCCGTGCCGGCGGCATCGCGCACGTACGCCTTGAAGGCGGCGTCGCGTTCCTGGGCCTCCCTGATGTCCCGCTTGCTCATGGACTTGCCGCGCACGATCACGTACACCAGGACGCCGATGTACGGCAGCACCAGCGTCACGATCAGCCAGCCCGCCTTGCCCCAGCCGCCGAGGTCATGGCTGCGGAAGATGTCCGTGATGACCTTGAACAGCAGGAACAGCCACAAGACCCAGAGGAAGAACCAGAGCATGGTCCAGAAGAGATCGAGCAGCGAGTAGTCGTCCACGGATAGCTCCTCGGTCGGCGCGAGTTCATCGCGGCGGCGGGTGGCTGGTAGATCAGTCATATCACCACATATGTGCGCCCGCTTGTTGTTGTTCCAGGCTGTTATGGGCCCTTCTGTGATGGTTGGTTCGGAGTACCGTGGAAATATCGAGGCGGTGGTGCATGCACAGGGCAGATGAGTCCGCCCGCAGCCCGGTCGGGGCGATCGGCCGCGTGACCGTGCCGATTCCGCCCGATGGGCCGGGCGAAGTACTGGTGGCCGTACGGGGCGGGTCCGAGGCCTACACCGCATGGTCGGCGACGTCGATCGACAGGGACGTGCGCGTCGTTGTCGTCGACTCGGTCTCGGCGCGCGGCGTGATCGTGGAACGCCTGCCGTCCTGAGCCGAAGCAGCGACGTACTCATGGAAGCAGGACAGAAGCAGGACGTACGGCAGGAGTCTTCCGATGTTCTTCTGGCACGTTCCCGCCCCCAACGAGGCGATGCTCATATCCGGTTCCAAGGGACACGCCCTGGACACCCAGTTCCGGATCGTCACCGGGCACGGCAGCTTCGTGCTTCCGGTGAAGCAGAAGGCGCGCATGCTCTCCCTGGCACTGCGCGAGGCGGAGATCACCGAGGACTGCGTGACCCAGCAGGGCATCCGCCTCAACGTCCGGGCCGTGGCCGTCTTCAAGGTCGGCGACGACGCCGTGTCCATCGCCAACGCGGCCCGCCGTTTCCTGACCGAGCAGGAGCAGATGGAGGAGCTCGTCGGGCGGATCTTCGCCGGTCACCTGCGTTCCATCGTCGGCGGACTGACCGTGGAGCAGATCATCCGCGAGCGCAACCGGGTCTCCCAGGAGGTCATCGCGGGCAGCCACGGCGAGATGGAGAAGCTCGGCATCGTCGTGGACGCCCTCCAGATCCAGGAGATCGACGACGCCACCGGCTACATCAAGAACCTCGCGGCCCCGCACGCCGCCGCGGTCGCCAGCCAGGCCCGGATCGCCGAGGCCAAGGCCGACCAGGAGGCCAGCCAGCGCGAGCAGCAGGCCGCCGCACTCAAGGCGGAGTACGAACGCGACACCGCGATCAAGCGGGCCGGCTTCCTCGCCGAGACCGAGCAGTACAACGCCCGCGCCGCCCAGGCCGGGCCGCTCGCCCAGGCCAGGGCCTCGCAGGAGGTCATCGAGGAGCAGACCGCACTCGCCGAGCGGCAGGCCTCGCTGGCCGCGCAACGGCTGGAGGCGGAGGTCCGGCGCCCGGCGGACGCCGAGGCCTACCGGCAGCGCACCCTGGCGGAGGCGGCCCGTGACCGGGTGAAGTTCGAGGCCGACGGCAACGCGTACACCGAGCGGACCCTCGCCCAGGCCCAGGCCGACGCCAACAGCGCGCGCGCCGCCTCGCTGCGTGACGGCAACCAGGAGCTCATCGCCGCCAACCGCATCGTGGAGAACCTGCCCGCCCTGGCCGACGCCGCCGCCCGGGGGATGTCCGGCGCCGAGCTCACCGTCCTCAACGGCACCAACGGTGTCAACGAGATGGCGGCGGGCGTCGTCGGTCAGGGGCTGGCGATCCTCCACGCGCTGCAGCGCGGCGCGAACCCGATGAAGCCGCCGGCGGTCGACGGGAAGGCCGCTTCCACGCCCCGTATCACCGAGACGAACCCGTCCTGAAGAGGCCGGAGCGAAGGCCGGGCGGACCCGAGTGGTCAATGGAACGCCGGAGATGCCGTACAGTTGTGTTCACCGACGCGGGGTGGAGCAGCTCGGTAGCTCGCTGGGCTCATAACCCAGAGGTCGCAGGTTCAAATCCTGTCCCCGCTACTGAAGAAGTCAGGCCCGGCACGCATCCCGCGTGCCGGGCCTGATTCGTTTCGTCGCCTCCCCCAATGGCCGATGCGGAGTCGCCGCCCCGACCCGCTCCGGTGAGCCTGGGGGTGGGGCGCGGTACCCGTCCGCAGCCGTGCGTACCGGGCAGGAGACCACAGGTGTGGAAGCGGGAGCAGCGGCGCGGCAAGCACGCCGGGGGCGGTACCCGGCAGTTCGTGCGTGCGCTGCCCGCGCTGATGATCCTCGGCGGGCTGGTGTTCGACTCCCTCGCTCCGCCGACCTTCACCGCCATTCCGCTGTTCGTGGCCGCTCCGCTGATCGCCGCCCCGTTCTTCTCGCTGGCCAGCACCATCGCCACCGGTATCACCTCGATGCTGGCCGTCATCGCGCTGCGGCTGCACAGCAATACGCTGCCGGAGGCCGTGCCGTTGATCGAGCTGTTCACCCTGGCCACCGTCTCGGTTCTCGCGGTGGTGATCAACGGGGTCGTACGGCGCGGCAACGAACAGCTGGCCTCGGCGCGGTTCATCGCGGAGACGGCCATGCGCGCGGTGCTGCCGCAGCCGGCCGACCGGATCGGCGGACTGCAGATCGCGGCGCGGTACGAGGCGGCGCAGGCGGACGAATTCGTCGGTGGTGACCTGTTCGCCGTGTCGGACACCCCGTGGGGGGTGCGGATGGTGCTCGGGGACGTGCGGGGGAAGGGGCTCGACGCGGTGGAGACGGTGGCGGTGGTCATCGGGGCGTTCCGCGAGGCGGCCGAGCAGGAGTCCTCGCTGGAGGGGGTGGCGGGGCGGCTGGAGCGGGCGCTGGGCCGGGAGGAGGCGCGGCGGGGTGGGCTCGACGTGCTGGAAGGCTTCATCACCGCTGTACTGGCCGAGATCCCGGCCGGGCTGTCCCGGGTGCGGATCGTCAACCGCGGCCACCCCGAGCCGATCCTGCTGCACCCGGACGGGGCGCTGGAGGTACTGAAGCCCTCCGCGCCGACACTGCCGCTCGGGATGGCCCTGGGGGTGTGGCCGGAGCGGACGGACGAGTGGGATCTGCCGGCCGGGACGACCCTGCTCCTCTACACGGACGGGCTCTCCGAGGCGCGGAACGCCGAGGGGGTCTTCTACGACCCGGCGGCCCGGCTGCGCGGACGGATCTTCCCCGGGCCCGAGGAGCTGCTGTCCGCGCTGACGGATGACGTGCGCCTGCACACGGGTGGTGAGACGACCGACGACATGGCGTTGCTCGCGGTCGTACGCCCCGCGCAGGGGCAGCCGGACCGGCGCAGGACCGTGCGGATCGTCGGTGCGGAGAAGGCGTCGGGCGCGGCGTGAGGTACGGCGTCGGGCACGGTGCGGGGGAGGGCGTCGGGCACGCATGTGAGGTACGGCGTCGGACACGGGTGTGAGGTACGGCGTCAGACACGGTGCGAGGGAGGGCGTCGGACACCGCGTGAGGCACGGCGTCGGGCACGGCGCGAGGGGCGGAGTACGTGATGCCACCGTGCGTAATCGAAAGGCGCCGCTCCGCATAACATTTGACGCAACGTCAGAAGCGGGGTAATGGCTGAGGGGTGATCAAATCGTACCGCTTCACCCGCTTGTGCCCCGTAAAGTCCAGGCCAAAGACGTGAACGATCAGTGGGAACGGCTTGGAATACGGCACCGGTGTCTATTAACGTTCGATAACGCAGCGCGGTCGTCCCAGCCGTCGTCAGTGGCGGCACCGTGCGCGAGCGCCGAATTCCGCAAGGAAACCGGGGAACCACCTACATGGGGTGAATCGGACGCCTGTGTCTTGTGAGAGGCAGAGGGGCCCGTAGGAGACCTTCCTGCTCCGAACCCGTCAGCTAACCCGGTAGGCGAGAAGGAAGGAAAGGAGTGCGCCCCCGTGGCGTCCAACAAGCCTGCCCCCGAGGCTCCGTCCCGGTTCCACCCCGACTACGGCACCGGCTACGGCGCCGAGTTCACCGGCGAGTTCGGCGGCGGCCTCCGCACCGACGGCAACAACACTGAGCCGGAACGCGGTTGGGGCGAGTGGAACCCCACCGAGGAGTCGGTCCGCCCGGTGCGCGGCAGGCACCGCGTCGCCAAGCAGCGCAACGGACTCGCCCGCAGCTCCACGGTGCTGGGCGTCGGCGTCATGGCGGCGGTCGGCGCGGGCGGCATGGCCACCGCGCAGGGCAAGCCCCCCGTCTCCATCTCCGTGCCCGACGCCATCACGGACAACCTCCCCGAGGCCAAGTCGCTTCCCGGCATGGGCTCCCTGTTCTCCGACGAGTCCGAGGCGGACAAGGCCGAGATCGCGGCCGCCGCCCCGCTCACCACCGCCGGCATCACCACCGCCGAGGTCGAGCAGGGCACGACGGATGCGGGCGAGGCGCTTCGCGCCCGCATCCTCCAGCAGGCCGAGCAGCAGCAGGACGCCGCCGACACCGAGGCCAAGGCGGCCCAGGAGAAGGAAGCCGCGGAGAAGGCCGCCGCCGAGGCCAAGAAGCAGCAGGACGAGGCCGAGGCCAAGGCCGCCGCCGAGAAGAAGAAGGCGGAGGAGGAGGCCAAGAAGAAGGCGGAGGCCCTGCGGCTCGCCAAGCTCGCTGCCAGCTACGCCATCCCGACCTCCTCGTACACGATCACCTCGACCTTCGGCCAGGCCGGATCGATGTGGTCCTCCGGCTACCACACCGGCCTCGACTTCGCGGCCCCCACCGGCACCCCGATCAAGGCCATCCACGGCGGCACGGTCAAGTCGGCAGGCTGGTCCGGTTCGTACGGCTACCACACGGTGCTGGAGCTCGACGACGGCACGGAGCTGTGGTTCTCCCACCAGTCCTCGATCGGCGTCAGCGTCGGCCAGAAGGTCACCACCGGCGAGACGATCGGCCGGGTCGGCGCGACCGGCAACGTGACCGGCCCGCACCTCCACCTGGAGGTCCACACCGCCGATGGCGCGGACGTCGACCCGATGGCCTGGCTCCGCGGCAAGGGCCTCAACCCCTGAGAGGCTGTCGGGTGGGCCTCTGAGGCGACACCCGCCCCGCCTCTGAGGCGACACCGCCCCGATGAATCCCGGCAGCCCTGACGCTCACCCCCCGACGTCAGGGCTGCCGGTCTGCTGAGGGGGCACGGAGAGCGAGTACGGGACAGCAGACCCGCCGGATTCCGGAGTGCGGGCACACCCTCGGCCCGACGGTCGAGCAGCTGCCCGCTCTGGTGGCCGTCGCGGACCTCTCACTGACCGAGCGGCAGTTGGCCGAGCTCACCGAGGCATCCGCCTGACGAACGGACCTACTGCGGTGGTTGCTGCTGCGGCAGCAGGTACGGGTTGTAGCCGGGGCCAGGGCCGGGGCTGTAGCCGTTGCGGTAGCCGCCGTACTGCGGGTGCGGCGGCTGGGCCGCCCATGGGGGCGGCTGGTACGCGGGGCGCAGGCGGCCTGTTGCCTGGGCCGCGTAGGTCAGGGCGGGGGCGGCCACCTCTCTGCGCTGCCAGAGGTGGTGCAGCAGCTCCAGCTCACGGACGGCGAAGTCCGGGCCGGCCGTACCGCGGCGGGCCTGCAGGCGCAGCGAGGCCAGGGAGGTCGCGAACGACTCGTACTCGGCGACGGCCCGCGCGGCAGCCTTCCCGCGGGCCTTCGCCGCGGCTTCCGCCTGGGCGGAGGGCGCGGGGGCGGGGCCGTACGGGCCCTGCCAGGTTCCCCGGGCCTCGACGGCGCACCGTCGGCGGGCCGCGTCGCGGGCCAGGCCGCGGGCACGCATCGAGGAGAGAGCGAGCGGCTCCGCCGGGGTCAGCCAGCCGGCCGCCGCGTAGGCGGGCAGCTCGGCGGAGAGCGTGCGCAGCTCCCGCACGCGCGACCAGATCGCCAGCCAGGTCACCAGGCCGAAGACCGGGACCATGAACACCCCGTACACGGCGTAGAAGCCGTACGGGCTGAAGACCGCCGACCCGTTCCACAGCGAGTGCATGCCCATGGCGAGGACGAGCCCGAGCAGCGGCAGTGCGATCCGGCGCATGCGACGGTGTCGTGGAGCGGCCGCGGCGAGCCCGAAGCCGATGCCGGTCAGCACGGTGAAGAGCGGGTGCGCGAACGGCGACATCACCGCCCGTACGAAGAACGTCGCGGCCGTCACCGACACGACGCCCGAGGTGCCGATCTGCTGATCCTCGCCGAAGGCGTTGCCGAGATAGAGGATGTTCTCGGTGAAGGCGAAGCCGCTCGCGGTGATGCCGGCGATCACGACGCCGTCGACGATCCCGGTGAACTCCCGTCTTCGGAACAGGAAGATCAGCAGGACCGCGGCGGCCTTGGCGCTCTCCTCGACGACCGGCGCTATGACCGTGGCACCGAGTGCGTCGGCGTTCGACGGGTCGGCGGTGGCCGTGGCTATCCAGCGGGTCGCGAACGAATTCGCGAGGATCGCGACCAGGGCGGCCGCGAACGCACCCCAGGCGAAGGCGAACAGCAGATTCCGCCAGGGGCCCGGATCGACCCGGTCCAGCCAGCGGAACGCCGCCATCAGGAGCGGCACGGGCAGTACGGCGAGACCGAGGCCGACGAGGAAGCCCTGAGTGCCCGTCTGGTCACGGACCAGCGCCAGGATCGCCAGACCGCAGAGCGCGAGCACCGTGAACACGGCCGCTATGCGGAACGTCCGGCTGCGCCACACCATGCCGACGCGGCGCGGCCGGTAGCGCCAGTGCTTGCGCTCCGGCACGGCAGCCAGAATTTCGCCGACCCGCTGCTCCTCGAGAAGCGGGACGGCCGGCTGCGACTGCCGCTGCTGGACAGACCCGTCGGAGACCACGCAATGACCCTAACCAGCGGCACTGACACCTGACCATGGGGCGCCCGCGCCCGCGGGGCGACCACGCCCGCGTCTCAGCTACGGGCGAAGAGCAGGTCGTGCACGACATGGCCCTTGTCCAGGCCCTGCCCCTCGAACCGGGTCAGCGGCCGGAACGCGGGACGGGGCGCGTAGCCGCCGTCCGCCACGGTGTTCTCGAACAGGGGGTGCGCGCTCAGCACCTCCAGCATCTGCTCGGCGTACGGCTCCCAGTCGGTCGCACAGTGGATCACCGCGCCCGGCTTCAGCCGCTGTGCCACCAGATCGAGGAACTCCGGCTGGATCAGCCGCCGCTTGTGGTGGCGCTTCTTGGGCCATGGGTCGGGGAAGTACACCCGCAGCCCGTCCAGCGAGTCGGGCTTCAGCATCTCGCGCAGCAGGATGATCGCGTCGCCGTTGGCCACCCGGATGTTGGACAGGCCGTTGCGGTCGGCGAGGCCGAGCAGATTGCCCTGGCCGGGGGTGTGCACATCGACGGCGAGGATGCCCGTGCCCGGGTCGGCGGCGGCCATCTGCGCGGTGGCCTCGCCCATCCCGAAGCCGATCTCCAGCACGACCGGGAGCCCGTCGAACAGCTCGGGCAGATCGAGGACGCGCTGTCCGTCGATGTCCAGGCCCCACTTCGGCCAGAGCCGCAGCAGGGCGTCCTCCTGGCCGGCCGTGACACGGCTGCGGCGCGGCTGGAAGCTGCGGATCCGGCGCTCGTGGTGAGAACCGGCCGGGTCGATGGCGGGCCCGCCCGGGAAACGCGGCTCCTGGCGCAGCCTGCGCTGCCGCTCGAAGGAGGCGGCGCGCAGATCGTCCGGAATCCCGGCGGCGGACGGAATCCCGGCAGCGGACGAGGAGAGGTTCTCGGAGGACTTCCCGGAGACACTCTCGGAGGGGTTCATGGGCTCAGACACAATGCCCCGATTCTACGGCGGGCGGCCTCCATCCCGTCTCCCGTGCCCGGAGCAGCGCCCTGCGCGCCACCTCCCGCCCGATGGGCAGCGAGGCCGTGGCGGCGGGCGACGGCGCGTTCAGTACGTGGACGGTGTGCGGGGTCTCACGGATCAGGAAGTCGTCCACCAGGGTGCCGTCCCGCAGCACGGCCTGGGCCCTCACCCCGGCCGGGGCCGGTCTCAGATCGGCCTGAGTCACCTCGGGCAGCAGCCGCCGCACGGCCTGGGTGAACGCGTGCTTCGACAGCGAGCGGCGCACCTCGCCCGCCCCGTACCGCCAGTGTCTGCGCGCGAGCTGCCAGGAGCCGGGCCAGGCCAGGGTGTCCGCCAGCTCGTGCGGGCGCACGACCGGCCAGCCGTACCCCTCGCGGGCCAGGGCCGGCACCGCGTTCGGCCCGACGTGGACGCTGCCGTCGTGGCCCCGGGTCAGATGGACCCCGAGGAACGGGAACGCCGGATCGGGCACCGGATAGACCAGGCCGCGCACCAGCTCCGGCCGCGCCAGCTCGTAGTACTCCCCGCGGAACGGCACGATCCGCATCCCCGGGTCGTCGCCCGCGAGCCGCGCAACCCGGTCGCAGTGCAGCCCCGCGCAGTTGACCAGCGCACGGGCCCGCACCACCACGCCGTCCGCCGTGCGCACCGCCACGCCCCAGGGGCGCCGGTCGATCGCGGTGACCTCCGCCCCGTAACGGATCACTCCGCCGGCGCCGCTCACCTCGGCGGCGAAGCGGGCCGCGACCGCCGCGAAGTCGCACACCCCGGTCGACCCGACCCGGATCGCGGCGAGGCCGCTCACCTGCGGTTCGTACTCGGTGATCTGGGCGGGGCCCAGCTCGCGCACCGGCAGCCCGTGCTGCCGGCCGCGCTGGACCAGGGCGTGCAGCCGGGGCAGCTCGGACCTTTCGGTCGCGACGATCAGCTTGCCGGTCACCGCGTGCGCGATGCCGTGCTCGGTGCAGAAGTCGACCATCTCGGCGGCGCCGCGCACCGCGTAGCGGGCCTTGAGCGAGCCGGGGCGGTAGTAGATGCCGCTGTGGATCACGCCGCTGTTGCGTCCGGTCTGGTGCCGGGCCGGGCCGGGCTCCTTCTCCAGGACCGTCACCCGGGTGCCCGGAGCGGTGCGCGTGATCGCATACGCCGTCGACAGGCCGATGATCCCGCCGCCGATCACCAGCACGTCGCAGTCGTACGCCGCGTGCGTCATCATCACGCCACCTCCCACCCCGATAGTGCACTGACCCACTGACAACGCACTCAAACCGGCGTGGCCCAGCGTGGCGCCGAATCTTTACGGCCCGGCCCCCGGCACGTCGGATTCCGTCTACGCGGGCGCCACCAGGAGCGGCCTGGCCCGCTCACGCAGCTCGGCGACGCGCGGCTCGTGCCCGTACGGTTCGAGCCGGTGCAGCAGATCCCGTACGTACTCCGTGGTCCGCGCCGAGGAGATGCGGCCCGCCACCTCCACGGCCCGGGTGCCCGCGGCGCAGGCGGCGTCCAGATTGCCCGACTCCAGCTCGGCCACCGCCGAGACCACGAGCCGCAGCCCGTGCGAGCGGACGAACTCCTCGGTGGGCCTGGACAGCGCCTGCTCGGTGAAGCGCCGCACCTGCCGGGGCGCCTTCAGATCGAGGTGGCACTCCGCTGCGTCGGCCGCGAACCTGTCGTACGAGTAGAAGCCCAGCCAGGACGGGTCCCCGTCGCCGTCCCTGGAGCGCTCCAGCCAGCCCTCGGCGGCCTTGAGCGCGGAGCCCGCGGCGGCCGCGTCGTTCGCCTTGGCGTGGGCACGGGCCTCCACCAGGCGGAAGAAGCTCATGGTGCGGGCCGTGGCGAGGCCCCGGTTGCGTTCGACGGCGGCCTGCGCGAGGTCGACCCCCTCGTCGGCGAAGCCGCGGTAGGTCGCCTGCAGCGACATCGACGCGAGGACATAGCCGCCGAGGGGCACGTCGGCCGCGGCCCGCGCGAGCCTCAGCGCCTGGATGTAGTAGCGCTGCGCGGCCTCCTGCTGACCGGTGTCGAAGGCCATCCACCCGGCGAGCCTGGTCAGCTCGGCGGCCGCGCCGAAGAGCGCCCGGCCGACCTCGTCGCTGTACGAGCCGAGCAGCAGCGGTGCCGCGTCGACCCGTAAGCACTCCGGAACCATGGAGGAACGCCAGTCCCCGCCGCCGTACTTGGAGTCCCAGCGCCGGGCGTCCTGGGCCGCCTCCCGCAGCTTGGAGACATCGCTGTGGCTCACCCGCAGGGGGGTGATGTCGCTGGGGGCGGCGAGGGGGGTCGGCGGGGCCGTGGACGCGGACTCGGGGCGCGGCTGGGCGGGGATGGAGGGCGCCTGCCGCGTGCCCAGTGCTCCCAGGGTGCCGAGCGCCGTCCGGGCCGCCTGTGCGGTCAGCGTGGCCCGGTCGCCGGGTGCCGTTGGTGGTACTGGTATCGGCTCCGTGACCTTCGCCGCCCTGCCCGACGGGCCCTGCGCCCCTGCACCGGCCTGTGCGCCCCGTGCGCCCTGGGTGTCGAGGGCGGTCGCCCCGATCGCTGTCGCGTCCCGTGCCACTGTCGCGTCGGCGGGGGATATCAGCCAGCGGGACGCGGGGGTCGCGTACGCGCTCACCGAGAACGAGCCCGCGAGCGATTGCCAGATCCCGCCGCCGCCCGCCCGCCGCCCGGCCAGATCCAGCCGGTACAGCTCGGTCGCCGAACGGACCGCCTCGCCCACGTCGCGCGGGAAGGCCAGCCCGACCTCCGGCGCCGGGTCGGCGTCCGCGAGCCCGATCTCGTGCAGCGGGACCGGCCGGCCGAGCTTGGCGCCGATCGCCGCAGCGATGAGATGGGGCGCGGCGCCCTGCGGCACCATGCCCTTGGCGACCCACCGGGCCACCGAGGTCTTGTCGTACCGAAGTGTCAGACCGCGCTGCGCCCCGAGGTCATTGACCCGCCGGGCGAGCCCGGCATTGCTGATTCCCGCGAGGGCGAGAACGGTTCCGAGCTTCTCGTTCGGTCCGCGTTGCTCCCTGGACATGCGCCACCCCTCGACACACAGACAGCCGCCGCGTCACCTTTGCGGCGCGCGGCATTCGTACCGTGTCCTCCTCAGCGACGAACCCCGGAACTCCGGCCGCACACGCATATGGCCGAGCCCCGAGGAATATGCCTCCTGCAGAGAACCTCAGTAAACCCAGCGTAGTTCGCCGCATCCCTACCGTTAAGGGGCAGACGTCCGTATGGCGGGATTGTTGTCCGTGCGGATACGGGCGGTGGTCGGGGCGCGGACCGGGGGCGGATCCGAGGCGGTCCGAGCGTGGTCCGGACGCCGGGTGGGCCGGGCCCGTGAACTGCTCGACGGTGCACGGGAACGGCACGCAAAGGCCCTGTCCGTACGGGGTGCCGGCACCGCGCGCGGAGCCCCGTACGTGCTCCTGGTGTGTGGCCGTGCGCCCGGCCGTGCGCTCTCGTCCGGCCGTTTCGGAAGCGTTTCCATGGGTGCTGCGTGGGTCGGCCCACTGCACGGAACTCAGTGGGCTGGGGGACACTGCCGCCTCATTCCCCGCAGGCGGCGGACCGGTCCGGGAGGTGGACGACGCCTCCCGGACTGTGCGTCGACGGTCCTGGTGGGATCGGTCGAGGCGGCCCGGGGGGTCCAGAAGCATTCGGAAAGATCCGGGGAATCAAGTGGGGCGAAAGTGGACTTCTGATGCGGTGAGTTGACCGATGCGAGGTTTCAATCTGCTCTGAAAATGGCCGAATATCGCCGGTCGTTCGAGGTTGGGCCGTCCGTTTCGCGGACATCTCGCCGATTGTCCGGCAGTCGCCCCCTGGTGGCTCGCGGGTGGCTCGGGGGTGATTCCCGGGTGGCTGGATTTCGGCTGGTTGATCCGGCTTGTACGGGGAAGTCGACGCGCGCTTCTCGTACGTCAGTTGACGGGTGGGGCGTCCGGCACGGGCCGCGCGAGGCCCCGTTCCGTCTCAAGGGCCGCCCGGTGCGCACCCGGTCCGGCCTCCTGCAGGCCTCCCGCCCCGCCCGGCCTTTGCCAGGGGCGCATGCCCTTCCGGCGTGCGCCCTGCGTAGCCCCTCCTGTGCGCCGTTGTCGTGGCAGCATGTTCGCAACGGCGCCGCGCGTTACCGGAGTTCTCCCGCTACTGCCCTGCTGCGCCGTTTTGTCCACAGCCTGTGGAGGCGGCGATGCGTTGGTTGGTGGGGTGGAGCAGTATCGCCGCGAGCTTCGGCACGGCCGGTGCGGTCGGCCCCAGCGACGAGGGGCGCACGATGCACCCCGTGGGCTCCCAACTCCTCTGGGGCGACCCGGATCCGCTCTGGGCCGTGGGCGACTGGCGCCCGGACGAGATCCGGATCACCGCGGTCGAGACCACCGAGGGCGTGCCCACCGCCCGGATGGCCGTCCTCGGCTGCTGCAGCGCCACCGACGAACAGCTGCGTTCCGGCCTCCTCGCCGCCCGCGGCGGCGCCCTGCGCCACCTCACCTCCTGGCCCGGCAGCTACACGACGGTCGTCCAGATCGGCCGCCGGGTCACCGTCATCGGGGACCTCGCCGGTGCCCGCCCCGTCTTCTACACGCCCTGGGCGGGCGGCACGGCGTACGCGACCGCCGCGCTCCCGCTCGCCGATCTCATCGAGGCCCAGCTGGACATCGGCCACCTGGCCGCCCTGCTGGCCTGCCCCGAGACCCCGGAGGCGCTGCGCGACGGCACCCCGTACGCCGGAGTGAAGCGCATCCCGCCGGGCCACGCGCTCATCCTCCGCGAGGGCTCGCGCGAGATCACCGGTTACGAGGCAGTGGCCTCCCTCGCCGTCGCCGCACCCCAGCTCGACCCGGTCAGCGCCGTCGACGGCGTACGCGACGCACTGGTCGACGCGGTGCGCGCCAGACTCCTGGCCCCGCGCCACGCGCCCGAGACCCTGCCGCCCGACCCCGGCCCGGTCCCCGGCATGGGCCCCGCCGAACGGCGCGCCGCCCGCGGCGCACCGGTCCCCGGCATCGGCGCCGACCTGTCCGGAGGCAGCGCCTCCGCCACCCTCGCCCTGCTCGCCGCCGGACTTCCGGGCCTGCCCGGCACCCTCCTCGGCCACGGCACGGAAGCGGGGGAGCGGCTGCTCGCCGTCACTCTCAACGACCTCACCGCGCACGGACACGAGGACGAACTCGAACGCGCCCGCGTCATCGCCGCCAACCCGCGCCTGCACCATGTGGTCGTCGCGGCCGGGGAGGAGGCCCTGCCCTACGCCGGCCTGGGCGGCGGCCCGCTCACCGACGAACCCGCCCCCTCGCTCGTCGTCGCCGAGCGCCACCGCCGGCGCCTCGCGTCGGGCAGCGCCGACCACTTCGTCGGCGGCGGCGCCCGGCAGGTCCTGGACGCCCACCCGGCCCGCCTCGCCGACCTGCTGATGGACCGTCGCCGACGCCATCTGCTGCGCCCGGTCGCCGCGCTCGCCAGGGCGGAGGGCGCGAGCGCGCACTCCCTGTTCGTGCCGTTGGCCGTCTATCGCGCGGCCCGCCGCCTGTCCCGTACGTCGTACCGCACCGGCCTGGAAGCGGCGGCCGGCCGGCTGCCGGACGCCAACCGGAACGCCCCCGACCTCGACACCCCCGCCGACGCCTCGCTGGCAGCCCTCGCCTGGTCACGGCCCGGCCCCGCCGCCCGCTGGCTCACCGGGGAGGCGCTCGCCGAGGTGTCGGTCCGGCTCCAGGAGGCGGCCCTGCGCCCCGTCTCCGTCCAGCGCCCCGGCGAGGCCCGCGCCAGGGCGGCCCTGGCCCGGTACGCCGCCGACCACCGGATCCTGGAGCAGGCCGCCGAGAACCGCAGCCAGCGGCTGCACGCCCCGTACCTCGACAACCAGGTCGTGCGCGCCGCCCGCGCGCTCCCCGAATCGCTTCGGGTGCAGCCGGGCGCCCGCGCCGCGATCCTGCGCCGGGTGCTCGCCGGCGCGGGCGTCCACGAACTGCCGCCCGGCTGGGGCACACCCTCCCTCGCCACGTCGATCGCCACCGCCCGCACCGGTCTGCGCGCCGCCCTCCCGGAGCTGATCGCCCTCTTCGACGCCCCGCTGCTCGCCGACGCGGGCCTGGTCGAGGCCCGCGTCGTACGCAAGGCCCTGCGCGCGGCCTCCGAGGGCGAACCGCTCCCGCTGGACGGCCTCGCGCACCTGGCGTCCACGGAGCTCTGGCTCCGCCGCCTCGTGTCGCGCCGCGGCACCTGCTGGACGGGCACGGCGGCGCCCCGTCAGCGCGCGGTCGCGGGCGGGGTCGTCCCGGCCAGGCGGACGCTGCAACGGTAGGCGCGGGGGCGGAACGGCCGCCGCGGCGCGTGCCGAGGCAGGGGGCGCTCGCCGCGGTCGCGGGACACAATGGCCCGGTGCGGTATCTGATCCTGGGTGTCACCGAGGCGCGAGACGAGGACGGCAGTGCCCTGCCCGTGAGCGGCACACGGCTGCGCGCTCTCCTCGCCGCCCTCGCGCTGCGCGCCGGACGCCCCGTCCCCGTCGCCGATCTGATCGACGACGTATGGGCCGCGGACTCCCCGCACGACGCTCCCGCCGCGCTCCAGGCCCTGGTGGGCCGGCTGCGCCGGGTGCTGGGCAGGGACGCGATCACGAGTACCCACGGGGGCTACCGCCTGGCGGCCGGGCCCGACGAGGTCGACCTGTACGTGTTCGAGCGGCTCTCCCGCCAGGGGGCCGAGGAGCTCGACGCGGGCGACCCCGCGGCGGCCGCGCGCACCCTCCGTACCGCCCTCGCCCTGTGGCGCGGCCCCGCGCTGGCCGATCTGCCGGACCGGGACCACGGCCACGGGCTGCGCCCCGAGGGCCACCGCCTGGCCGCGCTGGAACGCCGCATCGAGGCCGACCTGCGGTGCGCGGCGACGGGCCGGGACGGCGGCGCGGGGCCGGACGCGGAGCCGCGGGCCCTGGTGCCCGAGCTCATGGAGCTGACGGCCGCCCACTCGTACCACGAACGCTTCCGCGCCCAGCTGATCCGCGCCCTGCGCGCCGAGGGCCGTCAGGCCGATGCCCTGGTCGCCTACGAGGACGCCCGCCGCGCCCTCGCCGATGGTCTCGGGACCGATCCCGGTCCGGAACTGATCGCGCTGCACGAGGAGTTACTCACCCCGTCACAGGTGCCGTCCGCGTCGTCGGCGGGGCCGGTGACGATGCGCCCACAGCGTCCGCTCGACGCGTCCGGCCCCGTCGTTCGGCACGGCAATCTGCGGCCCCGGCTGACCTCGTTCGTCGGGCGAGAGCCGGAACTGCGGTCCATACGCGCCGATCTGACCCGTTCCCGGCCGTCGACATGCCGGGCGGCATGCCCGGGGTCGACGCCGATCTCGCGGAACTGCGCGAGCTGAGCCGCCGCGTCGGCGACCGCTGGATCCGCGCGCAGGTGGCGAGCGCGGCCTCGGAGGCGGGCGTGATGCGCGGACGCTTCGCGCAGGCCCGGACGGCGTACGAGGAGGCGCTGCTGCTGTCCCGTGAGGTCGGCGCGCATGCCGAGGCGCCGTTCCTTCTCGCCCGACTCGCGGAACTCGCCTACCGGACCGGGGACATGGCGGACTTCGAGCGGGCCCTGACCGAGGCGGAGCGCGAGGCGGACCACTGCCAGGTGCACGATGCCCGCGCCTACATCCATTTCCTGCGCGCCACCGCGGCCCTGGAGCGGGGCGAGATCGTTCGGGCGCGGCAGCTGGTCACCGAGGCGGAACATGCGATCGGGCGGGGCAGCCCGCCTTCGCACTTCAGCGCTGTGGTCGAGGGGCTGGCCGCCCGGATCGCGGTGCACGAGCCGGGGCCCGACCGCGGTCCGGCGGCGGGCGTGCGAGGCCTGACGGCGGCACTTCGCGGGGCGCGGGACGCCCAGTGCGCCGAGCTCGTCACCGGGCATCTGGCGGACTGTGTGGCGACCGTGCTGCCGATGGTGGGCCACCACCGGGCGGCGGTACGGGTCCTGGCGGCGGCGGACGCCTGGCGCCTGTTCGGCCCCAGGACCGAGGCGCAACAGGCCGAGGTGGGCGAGGCCGAGCGGCAGGCGCGCGCGGAGCTGGGACCTCAGCTGTACGAGGCCGAGCGCACCGCGGGCCGCGCGCTGACGGTCGACGACGTCGTCGAGCTCCTGACCGGCATCACCGAGGAACTCCCTCAGGCGCCGGGGGACGTGGACCTCCTGGAGCGTGCGGACGCCCCGGGGCACGCGGAGGTGCCGGGGGTCACCTCCGGTCTCACCCCGGACCGGCTCACCGGCAACTGATCGTCGAATCCGCCCAGTCGGCGAGTGCCATGACGCCGCCGGGCCGGGCGCGCTCGACCACCAGCCGGATGCGCTCCTGACCGGTGATACCGACGCCCACCGGCACGGCCGGGTCGTTGCCGTTCATCACCGGGGACTGCCACAGCCGAGCCCCGTCGCCGTTGAAGACGGAGAAGCGCGCCGAGCCGAGCCCCATCGTCATGTCGTCGATCCCGACCATCGCCTCGTACCGCGTGCACTCCTTGTTCAGCTGGATGGTGACCGAGGAATTGCTGTTGACGGTGATTCCGTGCGCGTACGTCGTGCCGCCGACCGACACATGGGAACGCTGCCAGACCCAGCTGCTCTCACCGAGCACCATCTCCGGTTCGGTGTGGTCGCCCAGGAACGAGTAGTTGAGTTCGCTGACCTGGTAGACCGTCGGTGCGGGAGGCGGCGGGGGCGGTTTCGGAGTCGGGGTGGGCGTCGGTTTCGGCTTGGGCTCCGGCGCTGGAGGCGTCGGCTTGGGAGCGGGCTTCGGGGGCGGTGTCGGGGTGGGAGTCGGCTCGGGCTCGGGCTTGGCCGGCGGGGTGGGCGGTGGGGTGGGCGTCGGTGGCGCGGGCGGCGCGGGCTCGGTGGGCTTCGGCGCGGACGGCTCCGGCGCGGGCGGCGGTGTCGGGTCCGGGGGCGCCACGACGGCCGGCTTCGCCGCATGCCTGGCCTCGGGCTTCGGCTGGTCGCCGACCAGCGCCCAGGCGAGCCCCGCCGCCGCGGCCACGGCGACCGCCGCCGCGATACCGGCTTTCGCCGGGGCACCGAGCCCTTCCGAGGCCGTGGCTCCACCGGTTGCACCTCCGGTGGAGCCGCCCCCGGACGCCGCCGCGGCGGCACCCGCGCCCGCGGCTCCCGCCGCGCCACCGGCGACGACTCCGGCAGCCTTGAGCGCGTACCCGGCGGCGAACCAGCCGATGACCGCGACCGGCAGCAGCGCGGGAATCCCGGCGTTGACATGGGCCAGCTCGCCCGCGGCGAGCCGGCACTTCGAGCACTCCTCCAGATGGCCGCGCAGGCCGCGCTCGGCCCGCATGCGGAGCCCGCCGCGGGCGTACGCGCCGAGCCGGTCGGCGTAGCGCGCGCAGTCGCCGCCCGCGGTGAGCGCTTGGCTCACGTGCGCCTGCAGATAGGCCTGCTTGAGCCCCTCACGGGCCCGGCTGGCCAGCACCGCCGTGGCATTGGCGGTCAGCCCGAAGAGCGGGGCGATCTCGCTGGGCGACTCCTCCTCGACGGTGGTGTGCCACAGCACGGCCTGCCAGCGCTCCGGCAGGCTGCGGAACGCCTGCATCGCCATCGACTGCTCGGCCTCGTGCATCGCCAGCACATCGGCACCGAGTTCGAGCGTGTCCGCGTCCGACACCTGGGAGGACTGGGCGGCCTGCGCGGCGAACACCGCGAAGTCGTCGACCAGCTGCTCCCGCTTCGCGGTCTTGGCCCAGGCGGCGCCGACGTGGCGGACGGCCGTCATGAGATAGGCCCGCACGGACTCCTCGGGCCCCTTGCCGCGGCGCACCGCCTGCAGTGTGCGGGCGAAGACCTCGGCCGTCAGGTCGTCGGCCGTGTGGGCGTCCCGGCAGCAGCTGCGCGCGTAGCGTCGCACCGCGTCGGAGTGGCGCCGGAAGAGCTCCTCGTACGCGAGATCGTCGCCGTCCCGCATCTGCCGGATCAGATCGGCGTCGGAGAGCGCGCTGCCCGAGGCCCCGATGGCGCCGGTGCTGCCGCCCTCGCGCTGTATCGGCACCGCGGCGTCGGCCCCGGGACCGACCGGCGCCGACCACGGACCCGGCAGTACGGTGCCGCCCTCGGCGTCACGGCTCGACCGCCCCGGCCCGGCCTGACTCGGCACCTGCCGGGCGGAAAGCCCACCGGCCTCCGCGACACTGTCCACGGCGGAGACGTCGTCGAACGACTCTCTCTGCTGCCCGTCACCGCTCATCGCGGTAGCCCCCGTATGCGCTGTCGGACCCGAACTTCGGGCAAGAGTGCCACATGGCGCAATCACGTCGGCCCCTCAGCCCCCGCAACCACTCATCCGGGGCGTTTTTCCGAATGTGAGTACTAACGGCCATTCATTCGGGGAAAGCTCGACGGTCTCTTCTGCGAGGTCGAGATTGGAGCCGCGGTATGCGATTCGGAAGCGACAGGCGTGCGGCTGGGGGAAGATGCGGGTTCAGGCAGCGGTAGCGGCGGTCGCGGACGCCGGACCCGCAGGCCGGGCGGGTGATGACGGACTGTCGACCGAGACACCATCAAAACGGGCCACATCGACCAACGTGCACGGAAGTGGACTCAGCGGTTCGGCAACACGCTCGCGGTTCGGCACACGCTCGCGCGTCGGTGACGTGCGGGTGCAGCGGCAGTACGCGCCACTGCACCCGCACACCCCGAAGATCCCGCGGATCCCGCAGGCTCCGCTCAGGCGACCGGCCGGGAGCGCAGTCCCTCAAGAAGGATGTCCAGGAGCCGGCTCGAAGCAGCGGCCTGCTGGGCGGCGTCCGGCAGCGAAGGTGCCGCCGTCGCTATCACCAGCAGTACGTCCGCGACCGTCACGTCGCGGCGCAGTTCACCGGCTGCCCGTGCCCGGTCCACCAGACGACCGACCACCTCCAGCAGCTCGCCGGCGCCCGCGTCGTCGTCCTCGACACCGGTCTCCGCGGCGGGCCGCTCGTCGGCCGGCCGGAGGCCGGCCTGGTCGGCGCCCTGGCGCTGCTGAGGCACCCGGGCCTCCTCCCGGCCACTGTCCGATGCCGATGCGGAGCCCGATGCCGAGATCGATATGGCCGCCGAACCATGGCCGCCATCGTCGCCACCGCCGTCGCCGCTGCCATCGGAATCGACGTCGACGCCGACCCGCAGCACCTGAGGCGGCAGCAGCCGCCCCGCGCCCGAGGCCACGGACGTCCGCAGGAAGCGCGACAGCGCCGACCACGGCTCGTCCTCCTGGCCGAGCGCGGTCCGGGCCTGGTCCGTCAGCCGGGAGGTCTCCTCCTCGGCTATCCGCCGGACCAGCACGTCCTTGCTCGGGAACCGCCGGTACACCGTGCCGACCCCGACCCGGGCGCGACGTGCCACGTCCTCCATCGGAGCCCCGTAACCCAGCTCTCCGAACACCTCCCGCGCGGCCCGCAGGACATGTTCCAGATTGCGCTGCGCATCCACGCGGAGCGGAGCCGTACGGCCGTTCGCGCCGGCCGTCCCGGCTGCTCCGGTCGCGCCGCTCACCCCGACTGTGACGGCCGGGCTCGTCGACGACGCCGCTCCGACCGTTCCGACTGCTCCGACCGATCCGTTTCGTCCCGTTCCGTCGGACGAATGGGACGAAACCGCGGCAGCGGTCGGCCAATGAGAATCCTGAATGTGCATAACTTTCCCCCGGTTATGACGTCTCCCCCCGGAGACTTCCCGCCGTTTGAGCCAGGGAGCGGATCACGGTCCCCACCCGACACCCCGACGACATACGAACATAGTTGAGCCCGGCTCAATTCAGAAGGGGGTAGTTCCGCATGGAGCGCCCCCCGATCGGAGCAAGGACCGGTTGGTCACTGATTCGACCCCCGCCCCGGGCCCCCCACCCCTACCCCTGACCTGCACGGCTTGCGTACCACCGCCGAGCCCCGCGGCGACCGCCCGCCCCAAACCTCCGGTCACACAATTTGCCGAGCCTGTGGACAAACCCTTGAGCACGTTGCGTCATGGGGTGGTGATGGCTTCAGACTCCGGGGAAACACCCCCAGGACCCCCGCCAGGCGTGCGCATTCTCGTCGTCGGTGGTGGCTATGTCGGGATGTACACAGCGCTGCGCCTCCAGCGGAAGCTGAAGCAGAGGCTCAGAAGCGGCGAGGCCGAGATCGTGGTCGTCACCCCCGAGCCCTATATGACGTATCAGCCGTTCCTCCCCGAAGCGGCCGCCGGTTCGATCTCGCCGCGCCATGTCGTCGTCCCGCTCCGCCGCGTCCTCGCGCACTGCAGGATCGTGATCGGCGAGGCGCAGCACATCGACCACGCCAAGCGCACCGCGACCGTCACCACCCTCGCCACGGGGGAGGACGGCATCGGCGCGGTCGGGATCCGGTACGACGAACTCGTCCTCGCCCCCGGCTCCGTCTCGCGCACCCTCCCGGTCCCCGGCCTCTTTGACCACGGCATCGGCTTCAAGACTGTCGAGGAGGCCATCGGCCTGCGCAACCACGTCATCGAGCAGATGGACATCGCCTCCGCCACCCGCGACCCCGCCATCCGCGACGCCGCGCTCACCTTCGTCGTCGTCGGCGGCGGATACGCGGGCGTCGAAGCCCTTGCCGAGCTGGAGGACATGGCCCGCTACACCTCGCGGTACTACCACAACATCAAGGCCGAGGACCTGAAATGGATCCTCGTCGAGGCGTCCGGCCGCATCCTTCCCGAGGTCGGCGAGGAGATGGGCACCTACGCCATCCGTGAGCTGCGCGGCCGCAACATCGACGTACGTCTCGACACCCGGCTGGAGTCCTGCGCGGACCGGATCGCCGTCCTGAGCGACGGTTCCAGGTTCCCGACCCGCACCCTCGTGTGGACCGCGGGCGTGAAACCCGCGCCGATCCTCGCCGCGACCGATCTGCCGCTCGACGAACGCGGCAGGCTCAGGTGCACGGCGGAGCTCACCGTCGAAGGCGTCGAGCACGCCTGGGCCGCCGGGGACGCCGCGGCCGTACCCGACCTCACCGCCGCGGAGGCGGGCAGGGCGACAGCGCCCAATGCCCAGCACGCGGTGCGCCAGGCCAAGGTCCTCGCCGAGAACATCCTCGCCTCGATTGCCGGAGAGCCCCTCAAGGAGTACCGGCACAGCTACGCGGGCTCCGTCGCCTCGCTCGGCCTCCACAAGGGCGTCGCCCATGTCTACGGCCGTAAGCTCAAGGGATATCCCGCCTGGCTGATGCACCGTACGTACCACCTCAGCCGTGTCCCGACGTTCAACCGGAAGGCCCGCGTCCTTGCCGAATGGACCCTCGCCGGGCTCTTCAAGCGCGAGATCGTCTCGCTCGGTTCGCTGGAACACCCGCGTGCCGAGTTCGAGCTCGCCGCAGGCGGCAGAGGCCCCGGGCGGAACGGCCCGCCGGGCCCGGACTCCCCGCCCGGCCCCGGCAACTCGCCGGGGCCGGGCGTTTCCTCCGGGCCCGACGGCCCGCCGCCGAACGGCGGCTGACGGGCCGTCGTTCCACCTGTGCACCCGCCGGGGGACGGGCCGTACCGACAACAGTCAGTACGGTCGGCCACACTGGACGTGTGACCATAGGTGGGCCCACATCTGCACAGAGTGACCCGGCCGGCAGTGACCGACAGTGAGCAGCCCGCGAGAGCGGACCAGACCGACACACGAGGCCAGAAATTCCGTGAACTTCACGCGCTGGAGCGCCCGCCTACCCGGAACGCAGCGCCGCGCCGCCGCACGGGACGACCGCAGTTCCGTGCCCCCGGCCCGCGCCGAGTACGCACAGCCCGAGGCCGGGCCCCGCCCGCCGGACGGCGACACGCACGGCGGGACGAGCCACGATCCCCGGGACGACTCGCGCGGTGCGGCCCTCCCGGCCGGCCCCACCCCGGATGACCTCTCCGCCCGGGACATCCTCGGCCAGCTGCCCGCCCTGGTGGCCCTGGTGTACGGCCCCGACCACCGGATCGCGTACGTCAACGACGCCTACACCGCCGCCTTCGGGCCCCGCCCGGCCGGCGCCACCGCCGCCGAGGCCATGCCGGAGCTCCACGAGCTCAGCCTGCTGCCCCTCATGGACCAGGTCCTGCGCAGCGGCACCCCCCGCACGGTCAAGTCCCGCAAAGTCCGCAACGGCAACTCGTACACCGTCACCTGCACTCCCGTGCACCGGGACGGCGACGACGAAGGCGGAGGCGAGGGCGGCAAGGGCGGCCTCAGGAAGCAGAGCAGGAACAACAAGGGCAGAGCAAGAGACCGGGGGAGCGAAAGCGGCGTGCTCGTGTACGCCGCCGATGTCACCGACCACGCCGAAGCGGCCGAACGGCTCCGGGCCAGCGAGCGCCGCCTCCGCGAAACTGCCGTCACCCTCCAGCGCTCCCTGCTCCCGCAGGAGCTGGAGCAGCCCGACGACCTCCGGATCGCCGCCACCTACCAGCCCGGCGGCACCGACGCCGCGGTCGGCGGCGACTGGTACGACGTCATCACCCTCGGCGCGGGCCGCACCGCCCTGGTCATCGGGGACGTGATGGGACGCGGGGTGCGGGCCGCCGCCGTCATGGGCCAGCTCCGCACGGCCGTACGCGCCTACGCCCGCCTCGACCTCCCGCCGCACGAGGTGCTTCAGCTCCTGGACGGTCTCGCCGCCGAGATCGACGCCAGCCAGATCGCCACCTGCGCCTACGCGGTCCACGACCCCAACGAGGGCCGGCTCGTCTACTCCTCCGCCGGCCACCTCCCGATCCTGGTGTGCGACGAGGACGGCACGGTCCACCGTGCCGAGGACCCGACGGGACCCCCGCTCGGCACCGGTGGCTGGATCCACACCTCGGGCACGATCCCGCTGCCGCCCGGCTCCACCGCGGTCCTGTACACGGACGGCCTGGTGGAGCGGCGCAGCGAGGACATCGACGAGGGTGTCGCCGCACTGGAGCGCGCCCTGTCCGGCGCCAAGGGTTCACCGCAGGTGGTCTGCGACCGGCTGATCCGCTCGCTCGGCGTCACCGCGGAACACGACGACGACGTGGCCGTGCTGGTGGTCCAGCACCCCGCCCGGACGGGGGCGGACGCGGAGCTGTTCCACAACGCCTCGCTCGATCTCCTCGGTGGCATCGAGGCGGCCCCACGCGCCCGCGCCTTCGCGACCGGGGTCCTGACCTCGTGGCGATTCCCGGTCGACCTCTGCGACCTGGGCGTCCTGGCCGCCGGCGAACTCGTCGCCAACTCTCTCAAGCACGGCACCCCGCCGATGCGCCTGGGCCTGCGCCGCACCGACCGGCGGCTGATCATCGAGGTGACCGACGGCGACGACCATCTGCCGCGCCGCCGCCGGGCCGACCCGGCGGACGAAGCGGGCCGCGGCATCTCCATCGTCGCGACGATCGCCTCGTCCTGGGGCAGCCGCCGCACACCGGGCGGCGGCAAGGCGGTCTGGTGCGAATTCGCTCTGCCGCAGTGAGGGCCCTGTCGAGGACAGGGCCCGGCCGCTCAGTGAGCAGCGGCCGCCGTGGCGGCGGAAGCGGAGCCGGCCTCGGCCTCCGGCAGTGACACGGCCACCACCCTGGAAGGCACCCTCTCCAGCGAGGGCTGGTCCTGTACGGGGGTGAGCCGCCGGCCCAGCCGCAGCGCCAGCGCCGTGATGCCCAGCGAGAACAGCACGAACGTCACGATGTACGGCCCGTGCAGCGTCGCCCCCATGGGCCCGCCCACGGCGGGCCCGACCGCCAGTGCGAGCTGCTTGCACAGGGCGAAAGCGGAGTTGTACTGCCCGACCATCGACTCCGGCGCCAGATCGGCGACCAGCGGCGCCACGGTCGGCGACAGCATCGACTCACCGAGCCCGAACAGTGCGTACGTGGAGATGAACGCGGCCGTCGCCATGGTCTGGCTGCCGTGTCCGAGTCCCGCGTATCCGGCCACGATCCAGGCGAGGGCCCAGATCAGACCGACCGAGGCGATGACCCGGCTGCGCCTGCGGCGCTCGACGAGCCGCAGCACGACGAACTGCGCCACGACGATGACGGCGGTGTTGGCGGCCAGCGCGATCCCGAGCGTCGAGGGATCGATCCCGGCGGCCTCGGTGCCGTACGCCGCGAGCCCGGACTCGAACTGTCCGTAGCAGGCGAAGAACAGCACGAAGCCCAGCACGCACAGCTGCACCATGGCCCGGTGCGAGAGCAGTGCCCGCAGCCCGCCCGGTGCCTTGGACCCGTCGTCGGGCCTGCCGTCCGAGGAGGACGGAGCACGGGTCAGCCGCACCGTGGAGGCGACGGCACCGAGGACGACGAACATCACGGCCTCGATGAGGAACAGCAGGGTGAAGGACTCCGGCCGGTCCGTGTCGACGATCTGACCGCCGACGAGCCCGCCGAGGCCGAGCCCGAGGTTCTGCAGGAAGAACTGCATGGCGAAGGCGCGCGTGCGGGTGGCGGTGCTGGAGCACCACACGAGCATGGTGGCGAGCGCCGGCTGCGTGACCGCCGTACCCGCGCCGAGGACCGCGGCCGACAGCACGGCGGCGGTCACGCCCGACGACAGGCCCAGGGCGACGGCGCCCAGGGAAGCGACGGCCGAGGCGACGACGAGCACGGGCAGCGGCCCGCGCCGGTCGATGGCGCGCCCGGTGAACGGCAGAACGGCCAGCGCCGCCATGGCGAAGACTGCCAGTACGACTCCCGCGGTGCCAGCACCCAGATCACGTACCTGCGCCACATAGACGTACAGATACGGAACGGTGAACCCCAGCCCGAACGCGCTCAGCGCGCTCCCCAGCTGGATCCGCCGCAGTGCTGCACCCATCTCCCTGGTCACACTCACCTACCTCAAGGTCTCGAAACGGCATGCCGAGCCACTCGAACGACTCGAACCCGAAGACTTTAGCACTAAAGTTAGAACATCAACAATTCACCTTGAAGGACTTCGACGGCTTTGGAGGGCGTGCCATACTGCCCGCCATGCCTGACATCACCGAGCAGCCCGGACCGCAGGAGCCGAGCCTCGACGAGCAGATCGCCGCCTACCAGCGCGAATTCCGCGACCTGGACCCCCAGGTCGAGCAGGTCGTCTCGGCCCTGGGCCGGCTGAACCGCCGGATGAACGTGGCGTACGGACGCCAGCTCGCCGCACTCGGCATCAGCAACGCCGAGTGGGAGGTCCTCAAGACCCTGGTCCTGGCCGGCTCCCCGTACCGCCTGGGCCCGGGAGAGCTGGCCAAGCGTCTGGGGCTCACCCCTGCCGCGATGACCCATCGCATCGACCGCATGGCGGGCGAGGGCCTGGTCACCCGCGACCGGGACGAGAACAACCGGGTGCGCGTGATCGTCGAGGTGACCGACGAGGGCCGTACGAAGTGGCTGGAGGCCATGCGGATGGCCACCGACTTCGAGGAGGACCTGCTTCAGGACCTCACGGGCGAGGAGCGCGGGAACCTCGGCGACATGCTGATCCGTCTCCTGCGCCGCGTGGAGCACGCCCAGCCGGATGCCGGCGGCCGCCTCACCGACCTGGACTGAAGCCGTGTCCGACACGTGGGAAAAGGGCTTGACCTGGCGGGGTTGACACACTCCTCCCCGGTCCGTAAGGTTCTTCGAGTTGTCACGGAGCCGGAACGGTTCTGCGACAGCCGATCCCGCCGCGAATGCGGCAACCAAAACTCAGCACGATCTCCCACTCGGGACAATTTCGGCATGCCGAAATTGATTTCGAAGACCCGATTATGAGTCGCCGGGAAAATCCGCTAGAGTTTCGACGTCGGAACGGCCCAACGGCCGGGAAGACAAACCCCGCTGACTGGGAATCAGGCCCGAAAGGATCTGATAGAGTCGGAAACGCCGGAAAGGGAAACGCGAAAGCGATGAACTGGAAAGCGAAGCAGGACCCGCTTCGACCGGGAATCGGACACGAAAGAGTCTGATAGAGTCGGAAACGCAAGACCGAAGGGAAAAGCCCGGAGGAAAGCCCGAGAGGGT
>NZ_JBSFET010000028.1:0-76864 GCF_053594575.1 Streptomyces sp. NPDC001880 | reverse complement strand
TCCGACTGCTGTGCCTCGACCATTCCCCGGGCGAGCCGCTTCTCCGCCGGCACCGTGCACAGCCCGGCGCAGCCGCGGGCCATGTCGATGCCGCCTTGATCCAGTAAAGAGACTTTGGACAGCCCACCCCTGCGGCTGCTTCGGCCGATAGGAAGAGGGATGTTTTGCCATGCTTCACCCCGCTCACCTCGCGATCGGCCTGTTTCATACCGGTCTGTTCGCGGGATCGTCGGAAACTATCCACAGGCCGGGCGTGATCTGGTGTCTATGGCCGCTCCAGATACGTACCCGGCCCGGCTCTCGCCCGGAAGCTGACGATGCCGTGGGCGTACAGGGAGTTCGTGGACGGCACCTCAAGGCGTTCTTCGGGTGCATCTACTACGCGGCAACCCGCCCCGGCGAGGCCGTGACTCTTCGGGCCTCGGACTTCACCCTGCCCGAGGAGGGATGGGGCCAAGTCGTCCTGTCATCCAGCTCGGCGCGTGTCGGCTCCGGCTGGACCGACTCGGGCGAGTCGTACGACTCCCGCAGCCTCAAGAAGTGCGCACGGCGGGCCACACGCGAGGTGCCCATTCCCCCGATCCTCGTCCGCCTGATCCGAGACCACATCAAGGAGTTCGGCACGGCCGAGGACGGACGACTCTTCCGGGCTGTCCGGAACGGCGGCCTGCTCAGCAAGGAGTACGGCGACATCTGGAAAGCCGCTCGCGAAGCCGTCCTCACTCCCCCACGAGATCAAGACACCTTTGGCCGAGGTCACTTACGGACTTCGTGCCGCCTGCGTCTCCCTCTGGCTGGAGTCCGGCGTCTCCCCGGCCGAAGTCGCCCGCCGTGCCGGTCACAGCATCGCCGTGCTGTTCCGCTTCTGCGCCAAGGCCATCCGCCGCAACCAGCACCACGCGAACCAGCAGATCGAACGGGCCCTCGCAGAGGCCGACGACCAGTAGCCCAACCAAACAATCAAGGAGTGTCCCACGCGGGGCACCCCTTCTGACTTTCCGGAAGCCAGACCCACTCGGCGGCGCCTGCCTGCATCCTGCGTTCATGGACCAAGGACTTGTAGCACTGATCACCGCAGGGGTGGGCCTCGTGGGTGCGATCAGCGGCGCCGCCGTCGGTGGCATCGCTGCGGCGAGGGGCGCCCGCCTCGGGGCAGAGACGACGGCACGGGCCACCGCCAGGCAAGTGCATGATCAAGCGGCGATCAACCACGACCATTGGCTTCGCGGGCAACGCCTGGAGTCATGCCGTGCCTTACTCGCCGCGTACGACAGGTACGCGATAGCTGCGTCAAACATCAGCCGGGCGTTGGAGGGCGAGAGCCCAGCTTCTGGCGAGATGGGGAATGCCATCGGGCAAGCGGTCTCCGATATCAGGAACACCTACTTCCAGTTGCGGCTGTTGGTCTCCGAGGACGTCCTACAGCCGGCCCGCGCTCTCCGGCTCCAGGTGGAGGACCACAAGGAGTGCTTGGACCGCTGGCTGGACGCATTCCTGGCCACAGATAGCCAGAGGGTGGGCGCTGAGCAAGCAGACGAGGAACGGCTCCGCGAGCAGCTCGGCCACTTCCATGGCGAGTTGGTGGAAGCGGCACGGCGTGCGGTGGCCGAGCGACCGACGACCGGCTGACCACTCGCATCCGATAGGCGACCCCAGCGTGACCCCGCTCCTATATACGCGCAGGTCAGCGCGCTTCGGTTTCGTGGACCGTGGTCCACGCCTGGCCCACACACGATGATCCAAAGCGGCACACAGGCGATCCAAGGTGAGACAGGACCCATGCCAAAGGGGTGCCCCTCGATCGGAACACCCCTTCTGATCAGCACGTTCTCTGACCTGGCGGTGGGTGTGGGATTTGAACCCACGGTGACATCGCTGCCACGACGGTTTTCAAGACCGTTCCCTTAGGCCGCTCGGGCAACCCACCTCGCCCCTGCCCACCCGGGGTGGAGCGGGTACAGCGTACCGGTCTCCTGCCTCCCACAGGGGCAGTGGTCCACGTGGAGCCCACCGGCTCTCCCCGCCCGAGGTCAGCTTTCGGATCCGCCCTCTGCTCCGGGGCTTGCACCGGCAGGCGAAAGCCTACTGCCGCGCCGGCCTCGTCCGGGATCACGATCTCCGCTCCACTGGTTCCCGCCCGCGTTGTCACCCACCGCCCAGCCAGTAGGAGGCATGAGCGGCGGTTGCACCTTCTGATCCGTAGGACCGGGCAGCATGCCATGAAGCGGGCCGGCGGACTCCAGCCCCGCCGACTCAGGTTGGCGATCACGTGCGTCTGTGTGCCGTCGCTGCCGTCAGAGCTGCCGTCAGCTCCGGACGGCAACGACGCAGCAGCGGACGGACTACCCCGAGGCGTCCCCACAGCCAACGCCCACGCCCCTCGGCCGGCACTGCATCAGGCAGCGAGGATGGAGATGCCGTCCCCGAGCAGCTTCAGCCCGAGAACGAAGAACAGGACGGCCATCACGGCGACATTGTGCTGAGCTGCCCACGCTTTCCAGTTGCCGAGCGTGGTCTTGGCTCGCTCTCCCCCGAGGAGGAAGACTCCCAGCGGCGCAAGCAGGCCGAGAGTGGCGATCAGGACGAAGATCGCCAGCGCTGCGATCTGTTGCCCGACCGGCAGTCCGGCTGAGCCGATCGAGGCGCCCGCGGCGACGGTCAGCGGAGCGTTCTTGGCGTTGAGCGCCGCCAGGGCCAGTCCGAGTGCGAAGACCTTGACCGGTGCGAGACGGTCGATCGCGCCCATCCACTTCGGCAGCTGGGCCTGCGAGGGGTCCTTCGGGCGTCGGTGCCATTGCCTGGCGCCGAAGAGGGCGAGGAACAAGCCCAGGGCGAGTTTGAGTGCGCCCACCCAGGTGGCCGGGTGGTTCTGGGTGGAGGCACCTGCGGGGGAGGCGATCGCCAGCATCACCGCGCCCAGAGCCGAGAGTCCCAGGATCCAGCCGACGGTGAAGAGAACTCCATTGAGACGGCCCCGAGGCGTGGCGAGTATCAGGATGATTGCGATGATCGGGAGCGGGCTGACCGCGACGGCAGCCGCGAAACCCAACACATCACCGAGGACTCCGCCCATGGTTGCCTCCGGATGACGATCCAGTGGAACAGGGGACTCGGCGGAAGCGGGTGACCCGACCGCCTGGGCACCGCAACAGGTTGGTCTGCCATCTGCTGCGTCACGGTGTCACGGCCGAGCGGAAGCGGCTCCCGAGAGCTGTGACGACGACGTACCCGGCACGCCCATCACTCGCATTCCATCCTCCTGTGCGCGGCCGGATCTGTCATCCGGGAACTTCTTGGGACGCGAGGCCCCCGGCGCCTGCCGCACGGGGCGGGCCGGACCCCGCAGTGGCCGGTGCTTCCCAGGAGTCCGCCCCGGTGACCACAAGACCGAGGGGCCGGGATGCGAGGCGGCACGGCCGGAGTGAGCATGGGACATGTGCGGGCGATGTCGCCCCATGTCCGAGCGTTTGGCGGCCCTCGCACCGATCCGTGGAGGAGAACACCGCGATGGCTGCGACGACAGGTGCGAACCAGCCGGCCCACCCCGAACATCCGGGCAGGACGGATGGGGTTGCCAACGAGTTCACCGTCTTCACCAAGATCAAACAGGGCGAGGCCGATGCGTTGCGTGAGGATCTCGCCGAGCTCGCCGACGCGGCGGATGACGAGAGGGTCCATGCGGCGGTGCGCCAGATCGGCACCCTGCATGACGCACGGCATGTGATTTTCGACAACGACACCCGGTTCATGTTCGCCAGCGTCTTCGACGGCTCCTGGGACACCTACATCGACGACTTCGCCAAGACGGTGGTCGGGGCCCGCTTCGACAAGGTCTTCTCGCACAGCGAAGGGTTCCCCGGCATCAAGGACCCAGGGGTGAAGGACTGGTTCCTCGCCCACCAGGAGCCCGCAGGGGTCTTCGTCAGCGCCTACCCCGATCTGACCGTTCAGCACATCTACAAGGACCATCGCGTGGACGACGCGTTCCAGGAGGTGCTGGACACCCCCGAGTTCCGGGCGGCGCTGGAGAACCCGGCCAACGCGCAATTGGTGGCCACACCCGCCTTCCAGAAGCTGCTGGAGGAAGCCTCGGTCTAGAACCCGGACACGGCCGGCCCGCGGAACCGACCCGATGTCGGACCGCGTCGACGGGCGGTGGCCGTGCGGGGCTGCACAGACAGAGACCGATGCGGAGGCACACACGATCATGAACACCGCGGACAGCAGCAATGGGCCCGGCGTGCGCGTCGAGATCGACGATGTCCAGAGCGGGGCGCTGCGTCCACGGCCCGTGCCCTACGAGGGGAAGTTCGTCTTCCTGCACGTGGATGACCGCCACGCCGGGCGCGGTCTGCTGCGACGGCTGCTTCCGGTGACCTCGGGGGGTCTGCCCGGCGCGGACCGGAGCCAGGATGCCTGGGTCGCTGTGGCGTTCACCTATCAGGGGCTGAGGGCTCTGGGGGTGCCCCAGGACTCCCTGGACAGCTTTCCGCGGGCCTTTCGTGAGGGCATGGCTGCCCGGGCGGAGCTGATCGGCGACGTGGGCGAGAGCGCGCCGGCCCACTGGGAGGCACCGTTCGGAACCGGCGATGTCCACATCGCGTTGAGCGCCCTCTCCTCCGATACGGCGCAGCTGGACAAGGAACTGGAGCGGGCCCGTGTCGCCTACGAGGACACACCCGGTGTCCGGGTGATCTGGCAGCAGGACGTCCACCAGCTCCCGACCGGCCGCACCACCTTCGGCTTCCGCGACGGCATCAGCCATCCGAACATCGAGGGTGTCGGCCTGCCCGGCTCCAACCCCCGGGAAGCCCCCATCAAGGCAGGCGAGTTCATCCTCGGCTACCCCGACGAAACCGGCAGCCTGCCACCCATGCCCAGCCCTGATGTACTGGGCCGCAACGGGACCTACGCGGCCGTACGCAAGATCCACACCAACGTGGCGGCCTGGCGCCGGTACCTGCGCGCGAACAGCTCCGGCGCCGAGGAGGAGGCCCTCCTGGCCGCGAAGATGGTCGGACGCTGGCCCAGCGGAGCACCGCTGACGCTGGCGCCGGAGCACGATGATCCGGAACTGGCGGCCGACCCTCACCGCGTCAACGACTTCCTGTACCGGGAGAACGACGATCGCGGATTCCGGTGCCCCGCCGGTGCGCACATCCGGCGCACCAACCCACGCGATTCCACCATCATCGGCGATGCCCGGATGCACCGCCTCATCCGCCGCGGCACCACCTACGGCCCGCCGCTGCCGGAAGGCGTGCTGGAGGACGACGGCGCCGATCGCGGCCTGGTCGGAGTCTTCCTCGGAGCCCATCTGGAACGGCAGTTCGAGTTCATCAAGGCCGAGTGGGTCAACGACGGCAACTTCATCGGCCATCCCGGCGAGAAGGATCCGGTGGCAGGGCATCACGGCGGCACCGGCAGCGTCACCATCCCGGAGAAGCCGGTCCGGCGTCGCCTGCGGAACCTGCCCAGCTTCGTGGTCACCCGGGGCGGTGAGTACTGCTTCGTGCCGGGGCTGCGCGCCCTGCGCTGGCTCGCGGAGTTGGAGGACTGAGGGCAATTCCCACCACGGTCTTCGAAAAGAGGTCGCCCCATGGCAGCACAGTTCGTCCCCTATACGCCGGACGTCGAAGCCGAAGACCCTCACTTCGACCGCAACCTGCAGACGGTGATCGACAAGACCGAGGGCTACATCGCCGAGTCGGTCGAGGCCGGTGGCACCGGCCGGGCGCTGCGTGACGCCCATGCCAAGGGCTACGGGCTCGTCCGGGGGGAGGTGGAGATCCTGAGCGGGCTGGCCCCCGAGTACGCCCAAGGAATCTACGCGACTCCGGGAATTCACGATGCGCTCATCCGCTTCTCCAACGGCTCACCTCACGCCGGAGCCGACGCGCGACTGGGCGCCGCCACCGGACTGGCGCTGAAGATGTTCGACATCCCTGGCCCGACCCTGCTGGAGGACGAGCCGGACACCGGCACGTTCGACTACGCCAACATCAACGGACCGGTCTTCTTCTGCAACACGGTTGAGCACTACCTGTTCATCCAGGAACTGTTCCTGAACGCGCCCGCGTACTTCTCCCGGGGCCGACCCGGAGTACATCGTTTCTTCACCGAGTTCGTGACCGGAAAGGGGACCCTGGACCAGGACGACTGGGCGTGGGACGAGTTCCTGGCCTTTCTGCGCCTGTCGAAGACCCCTCCGGCAAACCTCCTGCTGTCGAGCTACTGGACCATGGGCGCGGTCCGGCACGGGGACTACATCGCCAAGGTGCGTATCACCCCCGACCCGCTCTTCGCCGCCGCGGTGGTCCGGCGCGACATCGATCCGGCCTCGGGGGCGGAGGTCTTCCGACCGGCTCTGCAGGCCGAGTTGCAGGAGCGGCCGTACGCCTTCGACATCCAGGTCCAGCTCTGCACCGACCTGGAGCGCATGCCGGTGGAGGACACGACCGTGGAGTGGCCCGAGCAGCTCTCGCCGTCCGTCACCGTGGCGAAGCTGCGGCTGCCGCAGCAGGACATCTCCGGCCCGGAAAACCTGGAGAAGATGGACGCGCTGTCCTTCACGCCCTGGCGAGTCACCGCCGAGCACGCTCCCCTGGGCAACATCATGCGGGCCCGCAAGGAGGTCTACCGGCGATCCTCCATCGCGCGTCACAGGCTCAACCAGCAGCCGCGCACAGAACCGCGCAGTGCCGACGAGGTACTCGGCCCGGCCCGATGAAGCCGACCGGTACGACGGCGACGGGCCGGACGATGGCGGCGGCGCGGCCGGACGACGCCCCTGCCCCGCCCACCTGTGGCGAGCGCCTTCAACGTACCGGCAACGTACCGGCTGATTGATTCCGCCGGGCAATCCCGGTCGGTCGCCCGCCCCGGTGCCACTCGTGCCTGTGGCCGATCGCGTGGGTGTACGTGGCTCAACGGGCCCCGCCGGCCGGTGGATCACCGGCCGGCGGCATCGCCCCGTCGGCCCGGTCAGCTGTCGCCGGCGCGCTCTCCCAGGGTGATCTGGGTCGTCGCCGTCCGGCCGTCGCGCGTGTAGGTCACCGTCACCCGGTCACCGGGCTCGTGGGTCCAGATCTCACCGATCAGGGTCGGGCCGCTGTCGATCACGGTGTCGCCGAACTTCGTGATGACATCACCCGCCCTGAGACCGGCCCGGTCCGCGGGGCCGCCCTTCGACACGGCCTCCGTACCACCCACGCCCCGGTCGGCGATGGCCGCGCCGCCGGTCTTCTCGTCCATGCTGACCGTGGCGCCGATCACCGGGTAGACCGGCTTTCCGGTCTTGATCAGCTGCTGGGCGACGTTGGTCGCCTGGTTGATCGGGATCGCGAAGCCGAGGCCGATGGAGCCCGCCTGGGTCTGGCCGATGCTGCTGCCGGTCGACTGGATGGCGGAGTTGATGCCGATGACCGCGCCGCGCGCATCGAGCAACGGGCCGCCGGAGTTGCCCGGGTTGATCGAGGCGTCGGTCTGCAGGGCGCTCATGTACGAGTTGCCGCCGCCGGAACCGTCGCCGGAGGCGACCGGGCGGTTCTTCGCGCTGATGATGCCGGTGGTGACCGTGTTGGACAGGCCGAACGGGGCGCCGATCGCGATCGTGGAATCGCCGACCGCCACCTTGTCCGAATCGCCGAGGGGAAGCGGGGTGAGCCCCGACGGCGGGTTCTTCAGCTTCAGCACGGCGACGTCGTAGCCCTGCGCCCGGCCGACGACCTCGGCACCGTACTTCTTGCCGTTGGAGAACGTCACCGTGAGCTGGCCAGTGTCTGCCGCGGAGGCCACCACGTGGTTGTTCGTGAGGATGTGGCCCTGCTTGTCGTACACGAAGCCGGTGCCCGTGCCTCCCTCGCCGTCACCGCTCTGCGCGTCGATGGTGACCACGCTGGGCAGCGCCTTGGCCGCCACGCCCGCGACCGTGCCGGGATCGCGCTTGAGGTCCTGCGGGTCGGTGGGGGCCGAGACCGTGGTCGAGCCGGAGCGGTCGGCCGCCCAGTAGCCGAGGGCTCCGCCGATACCGCCGGCGACCAGCGCCGCGGCGGCCACCGCCGCCACCAGGCTGCTCATGGTTCGCTTGCGCCGCGGGCCTTCGGGACCGTGCGGCTGGGGCTGGGGCGGGGCGCCCCAGACCGGACCGCCACCGCCCGCACCGTGGGAGGCGTACGTGGGCACCGCGGGGGGCGGCGGCCAGTTGGCCTCGGCGGCCGACTGGGGTCCGTGGGGTGCCTGGGGCGTGTGCGGGGCCTGGGGAGGCGTCGCCGGGACGGAGGCCATGGGCGTGGTGGCCTGGGCGGCCGGTTCCCCCGCCGGGACGGGGGCGGACGCGGGCGTGCTCCCGGGGGGCCCCTGGGGAGCGTCGGCCGGCACGGGAGGTACGGACGGAACGGACGGAGCGGCCCCGGCCGCAGTGCCCTCGTTGCCCTCGTTCTCTGTGCTCACAGCTTTTTTACTCCTCGGTTCCACATCAAATATTCGGCAAGAGATCCGCTGTGTACGTGTTACGTGTCCGGTAACAGCTTTTCCCAAGGCACGTCAGGCCACTGTAAGCAGGACCTATGCATCTGCACACCAATCTTTACATCGGGCAAAACGATCCCCCGGCGCAAGACGCACCGCAGCAGGCGGCGCAGTCACGGCGCAGGGATGCGCGGATCCGTCGCGCAACATGTGCACAGCGGTCGCCCGGCGGTGACACGATGACGCAGTGACCCACGTACGGCAGCAGTCCACGCACCGTCCCACCCAGGTCGTCGCACACCGGGGCGCGTCCGACGACGCCCCCGAGCACACCCTGGCCGCGTACCGGAAGGCGATCGAGGACGGCGCCGACGCCCTGGAGTGCGACGTACGGCTCACCGCCGACGGCCACCTCGTATGCGTACACGACCGCCGGGTGAACCGCACTTCCAACGGCCGCGGCGCCGTCTCCACCCTGGAGCTCTCCGCGCTCGCCGCCCTCGATTTCGGCTCCTGGAAGGACCGCGAGGAGTCGGAGTGCCCGGACTGGGATCCGGTGCCGGGGGAGCTCACCTCCGTACTCACCCTGGAACGGCTGCTCGAACTCGTCGCCGAGACCCGGGCCGCCGGGCGTCCGCTCCAGTTGGCCATCGAGACCAAGCACCCCACCCGCTGGGCGGGCCAGGTGGAGGAACGGCTGCTGCAGCTGCTGAAACAGTTCGAGCTCGACGCCCCGCCGGCCGACGGCCCGTCGCCGGTACGCATCATGAGCTTCTCGGCGCGCTCCCTGTACCGCGTCCAGGCCGCGGCCCCCACCCTGCCCACCGTGTATCTGATGCAGTTCGTCTCGCCACGGCTGCGCGACGGACGACTGCCGGCCGGGGCGCGGATCGCGGGGCCGGGGATACGGATCGTACGCAACCACCCCGGATACATCGAACGGTTGCACCGCGCGGGGCACCGTGTGCATGTCTGGACGGTGAACGAGCCGGAGGACGTCCAACTCTGCGTAGACCTGGGCGTCGAAGCAATCATCACGAACCGCCCGAAACAGGTTCTGTCACAACTGGGACGCTCTTAACATCAGTTACACGGAGTACACCGGCGCATTCGAAACGTACTCGATCGCTCCGAGTGCATCACTGGCAGTCCACTGGCCGGTTTCCGGTCCAGCCCAGGAGGGCATCCACTCCGTGGCGTGGGGCAAAGGAGGTCTCGGGGGTGGCGTTGGTGGTGGCACAGGAAGTGCCCACGTCGTCGAGCATGGCCGTTCCCCATGGCCCTGCGGGCGTGGGCCAGGCACGGCACCGGATGCGCGAGCAGTTGCGCAGCCACGGGGTGTCGGATTCGGTCGTCGACGATGCTGTACTGATTCTTTCCGAACTGCTCAGCAACGCCTGCCGGCACGGCAGGCCGCTGGGCCGGCACACAGATGTGGGTGACGGCGACGTCCGCGCCGCATGGCGGGTCGACAGAACAGGTGGGCTGACCGTCGAAGTGACGGACGGCGGCGGTCCGACCCGTCCGGTTCCGGCCACACCGTCGGTGACGGCGCGAGGCGGCCGCGGGCTCAACATCATCAGCGCGCTCGCCGACGAGTGGGGCGTACGCGACAGCTCGTCCGGTGAAGTGACCGTCTGGGTCCTCGTCAACGAGGGACACGGCCAGGTGTCCGGGGTGTCGGGCGGACCGGTCGCGCCGGCCAGGTCGGGATCGGTCGCCTCCGGGGCGGGCAGGTCCGGGGCGGGCAGGTCCGGGGCGGGCAGGTCCGGGGCGGGCGTATCGCTCGACGGGCTCGGCTTCGCGGACGCCTTCGACGACCTGGGGTGACCTTCCGGCACGGACACCGGCCGCGGCGGCGTTGACGGCATCACCGGGGCATCGGTCATCGGCCGGAACAGCGGGGCGCGTTCGTACGGAGCGGTGCGTTCCGCACTCCGTACCGCCGACGTGTGGGTGCGTGTGCCCCACACGTGACAGAGACGGCTAGGCTCGCGGCCCAGACCGCACTGTCGCAATCGGGAGAAAGCCCACCATGGCCAAGAAGCGCCCTCAGACCAAGGCCGGGAAGCAGCAACTCAAGGACGGCGAGATCCCGGTGGTCGGGGCTCGCGAGCCCTGCCCGTGCGGTTCGGGCCGCCGCTACAAGGCATGCCACGGCCGCGCCGCCGCCCAGGCGGTCACCGAGCTCGTCCACCGCCCCTTCGAGGGCCTGGCCGGCGAGTGCGACTGGGTCGCGCTGCGCGAACTGGTGCCCGCCGCCACGGTCGAGCTGACGCCGAAGGACGGGCTGCCCGCGGGCGTGCCCTCGGTGACGCTCGCGACCGTCCTGCCGATGGCCTGGCCGGCGCTGCGCCGCGACGACGGTTCGGTGCTGCTCGCCCTGCAGAACGACACCCCCTCCGGTGACCTCAGCCGCGACCTCGCGGACACGCTGCGCCGGGCGCTGGAGGCCGAGCCCGGTTCGCCGGTGGCGGCTCAGCGCGTACCGGCCGACGCCCCGCGGCTGCAGGACATGCTCGACCCCGACGCGGCGTTCGAGCCCGTCGTCCACTCCGGCTTCGAGTTCTGGGTCCCGGACGCGCAGAAGGCCACGCCCGAGGTGTCCGCCTCCCTGGAGCGCGCGAACGAGGCGGCGATCCCGACGAAGCGGCTGGCCGGTGTGGACGCCGCCTACTGGTGCGAGACCCCGGAGAAGAACCACCTTCGCTGGGTCATGCCGCACGCCGAGGAGCGGCTGCTCGACGCGCTCGCCCGGCTGCACGCCGCCGACACCTCCTCGCTGGGCGAAGGGACCAGGCTGGTCGGCTCCTTCCGGGCGCACGGGCTGATGGTCCCGGTCTGGGACCTGCCGAGCGCGATGGGTGCCGAGGAGTGCGAAAAGCCCGCGGCCGAATTCGCGGAGCGGCTGGCCGAGGCGCTCGCCTCGGACGCACCGCTCACCGCAGAGGAGCGGCGGGCCCGCGGCGGTCTCACCAACCGTCAGGTGACACTCAGCTGACAGTGACGACTCCCGGTTCCACCGGACCCGTCAGGTGACTCGCGTCACAACTCGCCGTACTCACAGGTAAATCCCTGTCCGAATATGCGAGATCGAATTTGCGAACGGCAGATCTCTTGTTACCGTTCTGGAAGCCCGGTCGCTGGTGCATCCCCCGTCGCCAGCGATCGGGCATCCTCATTTTCGGGTACGGCGCACAGCGCGCAACGCGGCGCACGAGCCCACGCACAAGCCCCTCGCCGGTACGCCCCTCGCCTCGTCGAGCACTGTGGGCCCATGACCGCCCCGCCGTCACCGGCACCTTCACACGTACTCCGACCACCGCATAAGCCGCGACCCCCGACGCTTCGGTGAGCCGTGGCGGGGCCCGACCGCCCCCGGACAGGTGCAGAACGCCCGAAGGTCGGCACGAAATATCCCACCCCGAACTCACTCGAATGCATATTCGATGAATCCGTCCAGGGGCTCCGGAAAGACCGTCAGAAAGCCTTCTGCCGCCACACTTTGCAGCGGCAGCTTTGCATTGCGCGACAGGGACCGGGATCACATCCAGGACCGCGCACGGAACCACATACGGATCACGTCCGGAGTCGCATCCGACACCCGGATAACGAACGCCGGATATCGATCACCGGATAATCGCGCGGCCCCCTCCGTCGGCTTCGCATGAGTTTCTGACGGCCCGCCGGATATCCCTGCAGAATGCGGGGCCGGGCGGCTCACCCCCATACTCCGGTGGCGGGCGCGATGCGCGCCCGCCACCGCCCCATCAGTACGCGAGTCGGCTGCCGCCGTCCGGGGCGCCGCTGCTCGCCTCGACCAGTGCGTCCAGCACCACACCCACGTCCGGCAGCCACGGCGCGGCGGACGCCGCGACCGGACCCCTTCCGTGCGGACGCGGCCGGGGCCCCGGGGAAGGAGCCCGCTCCCAGCGCACCTGCCCCGCCCCCACCTCGGACGGCGGAAGGACGAGATAGCCGCCCTCCCCGTGGAAACGCAGCGAACTGGGCACCCAGTCCTGGGCATACAGCAGCTCGCCGAGCCGTTCGAGGTCGTACGGAGCGACCAGCAGGGACCACCGGGTGGGCGTCGCCACCACGGGTCCGAGCCGCACACCCATCCGGTCCAGCTCGGCCAGCGCCCGCGCTGCGGCCACGGCCGGCAGGCTCAGCGCACACGGGGCGCGTCCGCCGGTGGCCAGGAGGATCGGAGCGGTGGGCCGGTTGGCCCACCACCAGCGCACCATGCGCTCGTCGGTGGTCGCCGCGAGGAGACCGGGATCGAAGGGGTGCGCGCCGGGCACGGCGCACTCGGGATCGGGACAGGCGCAGCCACGGCCACCGCGGCCACCGGCCGCCTCCGATCCCACTCCGGGGAGCACGGGCCACTGCCATGCGGTGGCACAGGTCAGGGCCGCGTCGAGCTGAGCGGGCCTTCCCCTGCGCCGGAGCCGGAGCCTGCGTCGCCTTCCGAGGATCTCGCGCATGAGCGCTCGTTCCTTTCCGTTGAACGCCGAGGGTCCACATCACACCACGTGTGAGTTGCCGTACGTGTGCATCAATTCACTGTGCGTACATGCTCTTCAAGTCTGCGGTACGGGTGGGTCGTCGGTACCGAGCATGGGCCTGGCCGGGTCGAGCAGGTGCGAGACGGGTCCGGACGGGCAGGTCCGGACAAGCGTGGTGAGGAACGGCGCAGACATCGCGCCTGCCGTCCCGAGGTGCAAGCCCCGCCACTCGGGGGTGGGGGCATGGCCGTCACAAGAGAGGACGTCCGGGCCGTCTGCCGGGTTCCGGGGCGATCAGAACTGCCCCTGGCCTTCATCGATTACGTACCCAGCATGCCCGAAATGACGCTCTCTCCAGGACTTCACCCCCGAGAACACCCCCTGTCGAGCACGCCCAGTCGACCGCAAACGCCTGTCGCAGGGTGCAATTTTTGGCCAACTTGACGGCCTCTTGGACACCACATTTACCGGGGGGACAATGCTGGACATCGCCTCACTTGTGCGTGTACATGTGGTGCACGTGTACATGCGGATGCACTGATAGCGGCGCAGAATGACATGGGGGTTTGCGATGCTATTCGACAGAACGCACTGGTCGGAAAGCCGACGACTATGAGCGCCCCACACCTGCCGAAAGTGGCTGGAATCGATCCCACAGTTCCGGTTTCAGCGCACACTGCCGGGTCCCTGTCCGAAGCGCCGTCCGCCCCGGGAGCCTTCATCCAGGACCGGCTCGCCGGCTGGGTCTCCGACCTCACCACGCTGCACGAGCTCACCGAGCGGCTGGCCGGAACCGGCACTCTCGACGACGCGCTCCACGAGTTCCTGGACGCCGGAGCCGCCCTGGTCGGCGCCCGCCGCGGCCTGGTCGTCTTCGAACCCTCCGACCGCCGCGGCCCCGTCAGCACCATCGGCCTCGGGCTCGCCCACTCCGAGCTCGGGCTGATCGAGACGGTGCCGCGCACCGCCACCTCCTACGGCCGGATCCTGGAAGGGCTCCCGGACGCCGAAGGAGCGCTGGCCACCCCCGACCTGCTCGGCGACACCGGCCTGGACCCCCGCCGCCGTGAAGTCGCCGCCCGGCTCGGATACGCCGCCAGCTACGCCGTACCGATCACCGCCGAGGCGACCGGCAGGCTCGGCGCCGCCGTCTGGCTGTACGACGAACCCACCGAACCACTGGAACGCAGGCGCCGTCTCACCGGCCTCTACACCGGGTACGCCGGTGAGCACCTGGCCAGGCTGCTGGAGCTGGAGCGGGCCAGGGCCGATGTCGCCACCATCACGGAGGAGCTGCTGCCCAGCAGGCTGCCCCGGGTCTCCGGTGTACAGCTGGCCGCCCGCCACCGCCGGGCGTCGCGGGGCGGCGGCGGCTGGTACGACGCACTGGCACTGCCGGAGGGTGCGCTCGGCCTCGCCGTGGGCTCGGTGAACGGTTCCGGGCCGAGCGCCCTGGCCGCCATGGGACGGCTGCGGGCCGGGCTGCGGGCGTACGCGGTGATGGAGGGCGAGGATCCGGTCGCCGTGCTCTCGGATCTGGAACTGCTGCTGCGGCTCACCGAACCGGCCCGTACGGCGACCGCGCTGTTCGCCTACTGCGAGCCGGCCGAACGCAAGATCCTGCTGGCCGGCGCGGGCCACACTCCGCCGCTCCTGATCGGCGACCGGCGCACCGAGTTCGTCGAGACCTCGGTCTCCGCGCCGCTGGGCATGCTCGCCTGCTGGGAAGCGCCCAGCGTGGAGATCGCTCCGGAGCCCGGCGAGACCGTACTGCTCTGCACCGACGGACTGCTGCGCCGTACCGGCGATTCGACGGACCGGGCGTTCGCCCGGCTCCACTCCGCGGCCGCGTCCGTACCGAAGGCGATGCGCCAGGACGCCGGGGCCGTCGCCGACCATGTGCTGCGCACCGTGCTGCCGGACGGGCTCGACCGCGGCGACGCGGAGGATGTGGTCGTCCTGACCGCGCGTTTCGACTGAGCCCTGCGGATTTCCCGACCCCTGTAACAGGCCTTCCGGCCCTGTGCCCCCTTCCGTACGCCCGTACGATGGACGGGGTCCAGTGTCGTATCAAGGAGACAAATCGTGGCTGAGGAGCTCACCCCGGAGAACCCGGAGACCGAGGAAGAAACGGTCAAGCAGCGGAAGAACGGCCTGTACCCGGGCGTCTCCGATGAACTCGCCGCGAACATGAAGTCCGGTTGGGCCGACACCGAGCTGCACGGCCTCGAACCGATCGCCCAGGCCGCACACACGGCAGCCCGCCGCGCCGCGCTCTCCGCGCGCTTCCCCGGTGAGCGGCTGGTCATCCCCGCGGGCAACCTGAAGACCCGCTCCAATGACACCGAGTACGCCTTCCGCGCCTCCACCGAGTACGCGTACCTCACCGGCGACCAGACCCAGGACGGCGTCCTCGTCCTGGAGCCGACCGAGGACGGTCACGAGGCGACCATCCACCTGCTGCCGCGCTCCAACCGCGAGAACGGCGAGTTCTGGCTCGACGGCCAGGGCGAGCTGTGGGTCGGCCGCCGCCACTCCCTCGCCGAGGCCGAGCAACTGCTGGGCATCCCGGCAAAGGACGTGCGCGAGCTCCCCGCCGCGCTGACCGAGGCCACCGGCCCGGTCCGCAACGTCCGCGGCCACGACGCCGGCATCGAGGCCGCGCTGACCGACAAGGTCACCGCGGAGCGCGACGAGGAACTGCGCGTCTTCCTCTCCGAGGCCCGCCTGGTCAAGGACGCCTTCGAGATCGCCGAACTGGAGAAGGCCTGCGACGCCACCGCGCGCGGCTTCGAGGACGTCGTGAAGATCCTCGACAAGGCCGAGGCGACGAGCGAGCGCTACATCGAGGGCACCTTCTTCCTCCGCGCCCGTATCGAGGGCAACGACATCGGCTACGGCTCGATCTGCGCGGCCGGCCCGCACGCCACCACCCTGCACTGGGTGCGCAACGACGGCCCGGTGCGCTCCGGTGAGCTGCTGCTGCTCGACGCCGGCGTGGAGACCAATGACCTCTACACCGCCGACGTGACCCGCACCCTTCCGATCAACGGCACGTTCACGCCGCTGCAGCGGAAGATCTACGACGCCGTGTACGAGGCCCAGGAGGCGGGCATCGCCGCCGTCAAGCCCGGCGCCGACTACCGCGACTTCCACGACGCCGCGCAGCGGGTGCTCGCCGAGAAGCTCGTCGAGTGGGGCCTGCTGGGCGACCTGTCCGTGGACAAGGTCCTGGAGCTGGGGCTCCAGCGCCGCTGGACGCTGCACGGCACCGGCCACATGCTCGGCATGGACGTCCACGACTGCGCCGCCGCCCGCACCGAGACGTATGTCAACGGAACGCTGGAGCCCGGTGTCTGCCTCACGGTCGAGCCCGGTCTGTACTTCCAGGCCGACGACCTGACCGTGCCCGAGGAGTACCGGGGCATCGGCGTCCGGATCGAGGACGACATCCTCGTCACCGAGGACGGCAACCGGAACCTCTCCGACAAGCTGCCGCGTCGGGCCGACGAGGTCGAGGAGTGGATGGCCCGGCTCAAGGGCTGATCCGGAACGCGCCGAAGGACGCTCTGCTCAGGACACCATGAGCAGAGCGTCCTTCCGCCATTTCAGAACCTTGTCGAAGCTGACGACGGCGCCGCTGCCGGGGCGATTGCCGAAGTGCACATGGTCGGCGAGCTGCTCGATCAGACACAGCCCCCGACCGTCCTCGGCGGTGAGCGACGGGTACTGCTGGGGTCCGCGCTGCTGGGCCGCGGTACGAAGGGGGCTCCGGGCGGGAAACCCGGGCCCCGAATCGGCGACCTCGATACGGCACTTCTCGCCGTCCAGATAGGCGGTGACCCGGTACTGCCCGGAGGCGGCCCCGGGCAGTTCGTCCCACGCGTCCCACGGGTCCTGCGGAACGCCCTGGTCGCCCCGGTCCTCAAGGTCCTCCCCGGCCCTGCGGTCGCCGCCGTGCTCGACGGCGTTCGCACAGGCCTCGCTGAGCGCGACCGACAGATCGAAGGAGATGTCCGGGTCCACGCCCGCAGTCTCCATGGTGCCCAGCAGGAAGCGGCGGGCGAGCGGAACGCTCGCAGCCTCGCGCCGCAAATGGAGGGACCACCAGATGCTCATGCTCCAGCCTCCTGGCCGCGGCTCGACATACCGATACCTATTGCCGCCCGGCACCACGAGTAAGCACAGACCGGATGTGAGACCGCTCATTCGGCGGATACCAGCGCTCTGTACACCCGTGTATGCCCGGCCCGGTCGGCCCCGCCGGACGGGGGTGACCTTGCGGACCTGCCGTACGGAGCCCGGGGGCTCGGTGCGATGATGACCCCGCCATGTCTATGCCCGTCGCACGCGCCGGAGCCGGTCTGCGGCTCCTGAGGGCCGCGGTGTTCACCGCGGTCTGCGTCGCGCTGTCCGCGGCAGGTCACTCCCTGGCTTCCTGCGCGGCCGTCCCCTGGTGGACCCTGCTCGCGGGATTCCTGGGGATGTTCGCGACGGTGGCACTGTTCGCCGGACGCGAGCGTTCGCTGGCGTCCATCGCCACCGCGCTGGCCGGCGGACAGATCGCCCTGCACGTCCTGTTCGGCATGGGCACGCACGACACTCCGGTGAACACCGCGGCGGGCGACGACTCGTTGATCCGGTTCGCGGCGAGCCTCGTGTGCGGAGCCGGGCCGGCGCAGCTGAGCGCCGCCGAGGCACACCGCATCGTCGCCACCGCGGGCATCGACCCGGCGTCGGTGACGGCCGGCGGCCACGTGGCCGCCGCGTCCGGCACGGAACCGACCGCCCTCGCCACCCTGCTGCCCGACCTGCCCATGCTGCTCGGCCACCTGCTGGCCGCGGCGGCCACCGGCTGGCTGCTGCGTCGCGGCGAGATCGCCCTGTTCCGGCTGGTCCGGCTGTCCGCGCACGGCGCCCAGCAGATCGCGGCCGGGGCCCGGCTGCGCGCGCTGCGGGCGGCGCTCGCTCTCGTCGCCGCCCTGCGCGCCGGGTTTCCCGGCGGCCCGACGACCGGGCCGCGCACCCTCCGTACGGCGGTCGACGCCCCGCCCCCCGCCACCGGGGACTCCCTGCAGCACCAGGTGATCAGGCGCGGTCCGCCAACCGCGTACGCGCTCGCGGCCTGACACGACACCCTCCATCCGGCGTACGGACCACTCCGTGCGGTAACCGGTCGGCGCATGCACGCCGATCAAAGGGAAGAGATGAGGTGTCGTGATGCCGGCGCGCACCCGCGCGCCGGACCACCCTTCCTTCGTGCTCCGTGGAGTGATCCCTGTCATGAACGTTTCCCGCATCGCCCTCGTCGGCGGCGTCGCCGCGTCCTCCGTCCTGCTCCTCGCCGGTACGGCCTCCGCGCACGTCAGTGTGCAGCCGCAGGGCGAGGCCGCCAAGGGCGGTTACGCCACCGTCAACTTCAAGGTCCCCAACGAGCGCGACGACGCCTCGACGACCAAGCTCGAAGTCAGCTTCCCGACCGACCACCCACTGGCCTCCGTCATGCCGCAGGCCGTACCCGGCTGGGACATCGAGGTCACCAAGAGCAAGCTCGCCAAGCCGGTGGAGATGCACGGCCAGAAGATCAACGAGGCCGTCTCCAAGGTCACCTGGACCGCCACGGGCGACAAGGACGAGCGTGGCATCCGCCCCGGTGACTTCCAGCAGTTCCCGCTCTCCATCGGCCAGCTCCCGGAGGACGCCGACCAACTGGTGTTCAAGGCCATCCAGACGTACGACAACAAGGAAGTCGTCCGCTGGATCGAGGAGCAGAAGGCCGGCGCCGACGAGCCCGAGAGCCCGGCGCCCGTTCTCACCCTGACCCCGCCGACCACCGGCGAGCACGGCGCGGCCGCCGACGCCAAGAGTGGCGACGCCGAGGCGGCGGACAAGCGGACGACGGCTGCCTCGGACGCGCCCTCCAGCGACACCACGGCCCGCGTCCTCGGCATCATCGGCATCGTCATCGGCGTGGCCGGGGTGGCCTTCGGCGTCCTCGCCGGCCGCCGCCGCGCCGCATGATCCACAGCTCCACCCGTCCCACCAACCCTCAGGAACCAGTGCTCCATGCCTAAGAAAACGGTGCTGGCCGCGGCGTTCGTCGCCGCGGCCGCGCTCACCCTGTCCGCCTGCGGCAGCAGCGACGACAGCGCCAAGAAGCCCGTCGCCGACGTATCGGTCGAGGCGAAAACCAAGGCCGCGACCGTCCTGGACCAGCCGTTCACCAAGCCGAACCTCGTTCTCACCGACACCCACGGCAAGAAGTACGACCTCCGGGAGCAGACCAAGGGCAAGCCGACCCTGATCTACTTCGGCTACACCAACTGCCCCGATGTCTGCCCGCTCGTCATGAGCAACATCGCCATTGCCAAGAAGTCGCTGCCCAAGGCCGACCAGGAGAAGCTCCAGGTCATCTTCGTCACCACCGATCCCGAGCGGGACACCCCGTCCTCGCTCGGCAGTTGGCTCAAGGCTCAGGACACCTCCTTCATAGGCCTCACCGGCGACTTCCCGACCATCCAGGCGGGCGCACGCCAGATCGGCATCGGCATCGACGCGCCGAAGAAGGAGAAGGACGGCACGATCTCCTCGATGCACGGGTCCCAGGTCATCGCGTTCTCCCCGAAGACCGACAAGGGCTACCTCGTCTACAGCGAGGACACCTCCCCCGACGACTACGCCAAGGACCTCCCCAAGATCATCAAGGGGGAGACCCCGTGAACCGCCGCACCGCCCTCGCCGGCGTCGTCGTCCTCACCGCGGGACTGACGCTGGCGGGTTGCTCGTCCTCGGACAGCGCGCCGGAGCTCAAGGTGAGCGGCGCGTACATGCCGCAGCCCGTCAGCGACATGGCGGCCGGATTCCTCGTCGTGAAGAACAGCGGCGCGGAGTCCGACCGGCTCACCTCCGTCACCAGCCCGCTCTCCGACGACATCACGATCCACGAGACGAAGAACCAGACGATGCGCATGGTGACGTCCTTCGACGTGCCCGCGGGCGGCGAGCTGAAGCTGCAGCGCGGCGGAAACCACATCATGTTCATGAAGCTCAAGCAGCAGCCCAAGCAGGGCGAAAAGGTGTCCGTGGAGCTGCACTTCGAGAAGGCCGACCCGATAAAGGTCGACCTTCCCGTGAAGGAGACCACCTACAACCCGAAAAAGCAGTGAGGGACTGACTCGTCATGACAGCCACCGCCCCGCACTTCGGACCGCCCCCGTCCACTCCCGCGGTACGCCGCCCACTCGCCGCAGCCGCGCTCCTTGCCGCCCTCGTCGGCATGGTGTTCAGCCTGTTGCTGGCAGGCGCGGGCCCCGCGTCCGCGCATGCCGCACTGACCGGGAGCGATCCGCAGGACGGGGCGGTGGTCGCCACCGCCCCCAAGGAAGTCACGCTCACCTTCTCCGAGCAGGTCGCCATGGGCGACGACTCCATCCGGATCCTGGACCCCGCCGGCAAACGCGCCGACACCGGCGCCGCACCACGTGATCTGCAGAGCGGGTCCACCGTGAAGTACGGCGTATCGCTGCACTCCGGGCTGCCCGACGGGACGTACACCGTCGCCTGGCAGGCCGTGTCGGCGGACAGCCACCCCGTGTCCGGCGCCTTCACCTTCTCCGTCGGAGCACCCTCGAAGACCGCCGTGGCGCTCCCGACGGACCAGGCCGGCGGCGGCCTCGTCGGCACGCTGTACGACATCGCGCGCTACGCCGCGTACGCCGGTTTCATCCTGCTGGCCGGCGGCTCCGCCTTCGTACTGGCCTGCTGGCAGCGCGGGGCGGGATCCCGCCCGCTCCAGCGCCTGGTGGCACGCGGCTGGACGACCCTCACCGTCGCCACCCTGGCCATGCTCCTCCTGCGCAACCCGTACACCGGGTCGGGGAAGCTCGTGGACGCCTTCGACCTCGACGGGCTGAAGGCCGTGCTCGACACCAAGACCGGCGCCGCGCTGGTCTCCCGGCTGCTGCTGCTCGGCGCCTCCGCGCTCTTCGTCGCCGTGCTCTTCGGAACCTACGCCAGGCGCGAGGACGAGCGCGAGAAGAGGGACCTCACCTTCGGACTGGCCATCGGCGGCACGGTGATCGCGGCCGGGATCGCCGGGACATGGGCGCTCGCCGAGCATGCCTCGACCGGGATCCAGTCCGGCATCGCCATGCCGGTCGACGTGCTCCACCTGCTGGCCGCCGCCGCCTGGCTCGGTGGTCTCACGGCCCTGCTGGTCGCGCTCTACCGGGCCCCCGACATCGATGCGACGGCCGTACGGCGCTTCTCCCACGTCGCGTTCGGCAGCGTGATCGTGCTCGCCGCGACCGGGATCTACCAGTCCTGGCGCCAGGTCGGCACCTGGTCCGCGCTCACCGGCACCGGATACGGGCAGTTGCTGCTCGTGAAGGTGGGGCTGGTAGCCGTCCTGATCGTGATCGCCTGGTTCTCACGACGCTGGACGGCTCGCCTGGTCACGGGCGGGGGCGGCGCGGTGACGGAGTCCGGGGCCGTGACCGAGGCCGAGGCACGGGCCGGGGTCGGGGTCGGGGAGAGTGCCGACGACGGGGACGGAAAGCAGTCTTCGGCGGAGGCGTCCGAGAAGGCCGAGAAGGCCGAGGACCCCGCGCGGGCGGCTCAACTCGCCCGGCAGCAGGCCGCCGTGGCCACCGCCGAGAGGAAGCGGATCCGCGACGCCGACCCCGACCGGTCCGGGCTGCGCCGGTCGGTGCTGGCCGAAGTGGGAGTCGCCGTGGCGCTGCTGGCGGTGACCACCGTACTGACCTCGACCGAGCCGGCGCGTACCGAGGAGGAAGCAGCCCGCTCGTCCACGGCGGCGGCCGCACCGGCGAACGATGGCCCGGTCAGCCTGAAGCTGCCCTTCGACACGGGCGGCGAGAACGGCAGGGGAACGGTGCGGATGGAGATCACCCCTGCCCGTACCGGCGTCAATGAGCTCCACATCTGGGTCGACGGCACCGACGGAAAGGCCATGGACGTCCCCGAGCTGAAGGTCGCCTTCACCTTGGAGTCCAAGGACATCGGACCGCTCCCCGTGATCCCCGCCCGGCTGACCGAGGGCCACTGGGCCGCCGACGGCGTCCAGATCCCGATGGCGGGCAACTGGAAGGTCGCCGTGACCGTACGTACGTCGGACATCGACCAGACGACCATCGACAAGAACGTAGAGATCGGTTGAGCAGGATCGTGAGCGCAGACAACAACAGGAAAGCAACCGGCAGCGGGGACGACGGTGTCCGCAGCAGCGCGGGCATCTCCCGGCGCCGGCTGATCGGCAGCGCGGGCGCTGCCGGTGCGACCGGGCTGGTGCTGGGCGCGGCGGGCGGTGCCACCGGCTACGCCGCGACCCGGCCCGACGAGCCCGCCGCGCTGACCACGGTCGGCTCCACCCGGGTGATGTTTCACGGGAAACATCAACCGGGGATCACCACTCCGCTTCAGGCCTGCGGCCATCTCGTCGCCTTCGACCTGGTGCCCGGTGCCGGACGCAAGGAGGCCATTGCTCTGATGCGCCGGTGGTCGGCCGCGGCCGGCCACCTGATGGCCGGCGAGCCCGCCGGGAGCGGCGCTGCGGACGGGCCGGACCACGACACCGGCATCGCGCTGGATGCCGGACCGTCCTCGCTGACCGTCACCTTCGGCTTCGGCCGGACCTTCTTCGAACGCACGGGCCTGACGGACCACCGCCCGCCGGGGCTCGACCCGCTGCCGCCCTTCTCCTCCGACCGCATCGACGCCGAGCGCTCCAACGGTGACCTCTGGGTCCAGATCGGCGCGGACGACGCCCTCGTCGCCTTTCACGCACTGCGTGCCGTGCAGAAGGAGGCCGCCCCGGCGGCCAGGGTCCGCTGGCAGATGAACGGCTTCAACCGCGCTCCCGGCGCCACGGCCCAGCCGATGACCGCCCGCAATCTGATGGGCCAGGTGGACGGCACCGCCAACCCGAAACCGGCCGAGAGCGACTTCGAGCGCCGCGTCTTCGTCCCGGGCGGAACCGATGCGAAGTACGACTGGCTCGCGGGCGGCTCGTACGTGGTTGTGCGCCGGATCAGGATGCTGCTCGACGACTGGGAGAAGCTCCCGGTGGCACGGCAGGAGCAGGTCATAGGGCGCCGGAAGGAGGACGGCGCCCCGCTGAGCGGTGGCACCGAGACCACCGCGATGGACCTCGACCGGGCGGGCCCCGACGGCAAGCTCCTGATCCCGGAAAACGCCCACGCCCGGATCTCCACCCCCGAGACGAACAGCGGTGCGGCCATGCTGCGGCGCCCCTTCTCGTACCACGACGGCATCTCGGCGGACGGCACTCCGGACGCCGGTCTGTTGTTCATCTGCTGGCAGGCGGATCCGCTGCGCGGGTTCATTCCGGTGCAGCGCAAGCTGGACCGGGGCGATGCCCTGTCGCCGTTCATCCGGCACGAGGCGAGCGGCCTGTTCGCGGTGCCGGGCGGTGCGGCCGACGGCGAGTACGTGGGGCAGCGGCTGCTGGAGTCCTGAGCCATCGGGGCGCATTAGGGTGACGGTATGTCCGCCACGCGCTACGCATATCTCGGCCCCGAAGGCACTTTCACCGAGGTCGCCCTCCGTACGCTCCCGGAGGCCGCCACCCGCGAACTCGTCCCGATGGTCTCCGTACCGGCGGCTCTGGACGCGGTACGCAGCGGGGCCGCCGCGGCGGCGCTCGTGCCGATCGAGAACTCGGTCGAGGGCGGCATCACCGCGACACTCGACGAGCTGACCACCGGCGAGCCGCTGATGATCTACCGCGAGGTGCTGCTCTCCATCACCTTCGCGCTGCTGGTGCGGCCGGGTACGAAGCTGTCCGACATCAAGTCGGTCACCGCGCACCCGGCCGCACAGCCGCAGGTGCGCAACTGGATGGCCGCCCACCTCCCGGACGCCGTGTGGGAGTCGGCGGCCTCCAACGCGGACGGGGCCCGGCTGGTGCAGGAGGGCCGGTACGACGCCGCCTTCGCCGGTGAGTTCGCGGCGGCGACCTACGGTCTCGAACCGCTGGTGACCGAGATCCATGACGCGGTGAACGCGCAGACCCGCTTCGTCCTGGTGGGCCGCCCGGCCCGGCCTGCGGCACCGACGGGCGCGGACAAGACCTCGGTGGTCATCTGGCTGGGTGAGGACCACCCCGGTGCGCTGCTCGAACTGCTCCAGGAGTTCGCGGTGCGCGGGGTGAACCTGATGCTGATCCAGTCGCGGCCGACGGGTGCCGGCATCGGGAACTACTGCTTCGCGGTGGACGCCGAAGGGCACATCGCCGACCGCCGGGTCGGCGAGGCGTTGATGGGGCTGAAGCGGATCTGCCCGAAAGTACGATTCCTGGGTTCGTATCCGCGTGCGGGGGTCGCGTTGCAGGACGTACGGCCGCTGCGGGCGGGCACATCGGACGCGGAGTTCACGGAGGCCGCTGACTGGCTGGCCAGGAACCTGGACGGACGGGGCTGACGGACGGGATCGAGGAGACCGGGCCCGCCAGGGCTGACGAAGTCGGTCGGGACCGGGCCCGTCGGGGGGTTCTCGGGTCTCAGCGCACCCTCACCGCTGGTCCGATCTGCCGATTTTCGATATCCACAGAGTTATCCACAGGAGCGGTTCCCGACCTGGGGACAAGTCGACACCTCAATGCGACATGGTCGACATATCACCCCAGTCGACTCAGGTGCATCCACAGGCTGACAGGTCGCCTGGGTCGCCCCACCTCGCCCCAATTCCATTGATCAACTCTTTAGGACGGTAAATTCCCACCCGAACGAGCACCTGAAGCGGGTTTGAACGGGAAATCCATGAGCCACCGCACGACTTCCGGAATGCCCCCTTCCGGCATCCACAGACCTTCCTCACACCCTGTGGATAACTTTCGAAAGCCCAGGAGCCTGTGGACAAGTAACGGCCAACTTCCGCTCCAGGTAAGGGGGATACGTCAAGACGAGTGAAGCCTTCTACCCCATTTGGGTGAGTAAGCTCTTTCTATTGACGATCTGGATCCGCTCCAGCCACACAATCTCCCCCAGCATTGCCAATTCAGGCAATTAGGGCAAAGTGACACGCTCGGCAATATCGGTTCGAGCGGAGGAAGTGCACACCGGTAGCCTGGAGGGGTGATTGACCTTCGCCTGCTCCGTGAGGACCCCGACCGTGTTCGCGCCTCCCAGCGCGCCCGTGGAGAGGACGTCGGACTCGTCGACGCCCTTCTCTCCGCCGACGAACGGCGCAGGTCGTCCGGTGTCCGCTTCGACGAACTCCGCTCCGAACAGAAAGCGCTTGGCAAACTCATCCCCAAGGCCTCGCCCGACGAGCGCGCCGAGCTGCTCAAGAGGGCCGAGCAGCTGAAGGCCGACGTCAAGGCCGCCGACGCCGCACAGGACGAGGCCGACGCCGAGGCCAAGAGCCTGATGCTCCAGATCGGAAACATCGTCCACGAGGACGTGCCGGTCGGCGGCGAGGAGGACTTCGTCGTCCTGGAGACGCACGGCACGATCCGTGACTTCGGGGCCGAGGGCTTCGAGCCCAAGGACCACCTGGAGCTCGGCGAGAAGCTCGGCGCCATCGACATGGAACGCGGCGCCAAGGTCTCCGGCTCGCGCTTCTACTACCTGACGGGCGTCGGCGCACTGCTGGAGCTGGCTCTCGTCAACGCGGCGATCGCGCAGGCCACCGAGGCCGGCTTCGTCCCGATGCTGACGCCGGCGCTGGTCCGCCCGCGCGCCATGGAGGGCACCGGATTCCTAGGCCAGGCCGCGGAGAACGTGTACCACCTGGAGAAGGACGACTTCTACCTGGTCGGCACCTCCGAGGTCCCGCTCGCCGCGTACCACATGGACGAGATCATCGACGCCGAGAAGCTGCCGCTGCGCTACGCGGGCTTCTCCCCCTGCTACCGCCGCGAGGCCGGTACGTACGGCAAGGACACCCGGGGCATCTTCCGGGTGCACCAGTTCGACAAGGTCGAGATGTTCTCCTACGTCGACCCGGCGGACGCCGAGGCGGAGCACCGCAGGCTCCTCGACTGGGAGAAGCAGTGGCTCACCGCTCTTGAGCTGCCCTTCCAGGTGATCGATGTCGCCACCGGCGACCTGGGCGCCTCGGCCTCCCGGAAGTTCGACTGCGAGGCGTGGATCCCGACGCAGGGCAAGTACCGCGAGCTGACCTCCGCGTCGAACTGCAACGGTTTCCAGGCTCGCCGCCTGTCCGTCCGGATGCGCGACACCCGCGACGGCAAGAAGGTCCTCCAGCCGCTGTCCACGCTGAACGGCACGCTCTGTGCCGTACCGCGAACGATCGTGGCGATTCTGGAGAACCACCAGTTGGCCGACGGTTCGGTGCGGGTGCCCGAGGTGCTCCGGCCGTATCTGGGCGGGCGCGAGGTTCTGGAGCCGGTCGCCAAGTGACCTTCCCGTACAGGCTCGTTGCGACCGATCTCGACGGCACGCTGCTGCGTGACGACGACACGGTCTCCGAGCGCACCCGCGCGGCACTGGCCGCGGCGACCGCGGCCGGTGCCGCGCACATCATCGTCACCGGCCGGGCGGTCCCCTGGACCCGCCACATCCTGGACGACCTCGGCTACGAGGGACTCGCCGTCTGCGGCCAGGGCGCACAGGTCTACCACGCGGGCGAGCGCAAGCTGCTGACCTCGCTGACGCTGGACCGGCAGCTCGCCGGTCTCGCGCTGTCCAAGGTCGAGGCCGAGGTCGGGCCGCTGGCTCTGGCGGCGAGCCGCGACGGGCTCGACGGCGAGGTGATGGTCGGCCCCGGCTACCGGGTACAGGAAGGCCCGCTTCCGGCTGTCTTCGTGAAGGACCCGGCCGAGCTGTGGTCCGCGCCCCTGAACAAGGTCTACCTCCAGCATCCCGACCTGGACGACGACGCACTGGCGAAGGCCGCGCGCGCGGCCGTCGGCAATCTCGTGGACGTGGTCGTGGCAGGTCCGGGAGTGGTGGAGATCCTGCCGCTGGGGCTGAGCAAGGCGACCGGGCTCTCGCTGGCCGCGCGTCGGCTGGGCGTGAAGGCCGCGGACACCCTGGCCTTCGGCGACATGCCGAACGACATCCCGATGTTCGCCTGGGCGCGGCGGGGCGTGGCGATGGCCAACGCGCACGAGGACCTGAAGGCCGTGGCCCAGGAGATCACCGCGTCCAACGAGGACGACGGCATCGCCGTGGTGCTGGAGCAGCTGCTCCAGTCGTAGGAGTGCGGACGCAGGGACGCGTGCCGACGCGCGGCCCTGCTGCGGCGGAGGATGCGCGGATCGAACGCGCGCGGGGTTCACGGCCCCGACGACGGCTTAGCAAGCCGCTGCCTTACCACTCGGCCAATCCTCCGGGTGGGCGGCCGCGCGATGCGCAGACCGGGCCGCCCCGGGCGTGCTGCTCCGGGCGCGGCAGGGTGGAGTCTTCGGTGACTACGCCGGCGCCTGCTCGGGTCCGTCCTGCGGGGAACTCGACGGACTCGGACTCTCGGTCATCGTCGCGCTCCTCTCCCAGTCCGTGGCATGCCTGTCGGTGTGCTGTTCCTGCCGGCGTGTGCCGCACCGACAACTGTGCCGGGGACGGCCTTTCGGCGCCACCCGTTTTCCGGGCGGCGCCGAAAGGCCGCGAACTCCCGCCGGATCAGCGCTGCTTGTTGTTGCGGCGGCTCAGATCCTTCAGTGTCCGGGCGAGATCGTCCATCCTGCGGTCGATGCGGACGATGTCCTCGGACATGTGGCCCAGCCGTACGCTCATGGCGCCGACGACCTGATGCGTGACGCCCAGCCTCCGGTCGAGGCTGTCGAGCCGGTGCGACATCCGGTCGAGGACGGGGCCGAGCCCGGCGGGTGCTGCTCCCTCACCGGCACCGGCAATCCCTGTTTCACGAAAGCTACGACGCCACAGATTCCGGTTGCCTCCACGCACCCTGCTCAACGAACCGATAACCGTACAGTTACGCGTACAACTGCCGGGAATGCGTCAACCCCCGCCCGGATGGCGAGGGTTGACGGATGCCGGAGTTTTCAGAAATGGACCGTTCGGTGAGGTGGGCCGGAGGGCGGCCCCCCGGTCACTCGTCGCCGGCCAGCTTCAGCGTGCGCAGCTTCTGGCCCGCGTACCAGGTCGCCACCACCGTGACCGCCGCCAGCAGGACCGTCGCGGCCGGCAGTCCGACGTCGGAGGTGATCGTGCCCGCCCCGCCGACCTTCTCGGCGACCGCGAGGGACCACTGCTGGACGCTGAGCGTGCGCGCGCCGGGCACCAGGGTGCCGAACAGGGCCTCCCACACCAGCGCGTAGACGAGGCCGAAGACGACCGCGTGCCGGCTGACGGTGCCCAGCAGCAGGAACAACGCGCTGTACGCGATCGAGGCGACCAGTGCCGCGATGGTGTAGGCGACCGCGATCTGCTGGCCGTTGCCGTTGAGGATCAGGCCCGCGATCAGCGTGGGCAGCGCGGAGAAGACCATCGTCACGGCGATGGCGACGATCAGCTTGGTGAAGATGATCGTCGGCCGCTTCACCGGCTTGGACAGCAGATAGACGATCGAGCCGTCGTCGATCTCGGGACCGATGGCCCCGGTTCCCGCGATCACTCCGATCAGCGGCACCATCGTGGCGATGGCGAAACCGCCCAGCACGTCCGAGGCCACCTGGTCGTCGGACCCGGTGAGCACCCGTACCGCGAAGGCGATGGCCACCAGCAGTGCGGGCAGGACGAACAGGATGGCGGCCCGGCGCCGGCCGAGCAGGGCCCGGTAGGTGAGCCGGGCGACTGTGGGGTCGTACATGACGCTTCACAGCTCCTTTCAGGCCACTACTCAGGCCGCTACGAGATAGGAAAAGACCGATTCGAGGGACTCGTCGGACGGCGAAACGGTCAGAAGACGAATTCCGTGCTCCCGCGCGACCTTCGGCAGCAGTTCGGTGAAGCGACCGAAGTCGACCGCCTGGATCCGCAGCGCCCGTTCGCCCAGGTCCACTTCGATACCGGCCGTCGACGGATCGGCGATCAGCGCGGCGGCGAGGGCGCGGTCGTCGCTGGAACGTACGAGATAGCGGTGCGGTCGGTCCGTCATCAGCCGGCGGATCCTGCGGAAGTCGCCGGACGCCGCGTGTCGTCCCGCCACGATCACCTCGATGTGGGAGGCGAGTTGCTCGACCTCTTCGAGGATGTGGGAGGAGAAGAGCACCGTACGGCCCTGGGCCCCCATCTGCCGCAGCAGCTCCATCAGTTGCATCCGCTGGCGCGGGTCCATGCCGTTGAACGGCTCGTCGAGCAGCAGCACCGACGGTTCGTGGACCAGGGCGGACGCCATCTTCACGCGCTGGCGCATGCCCTTGCTGTACGTCGAGATCTTGCGGTCCTGCGCGTACTCCATCTCGACCGTGGCCAGCGCCTTCTGCGCCTCCGCGTCGCCGAGCCCCTGGAGCTCGGCGTTGGCGACGACGAACTCGTAGCCGGTCAGGAAGTCGTACATGGCCTCCCGCTCCGGCACGATCCCGATCTCCTTGTACACGGCTTCGTTGCGCCAGATCGCCTGGCCGTCCAGCGTGACCGTGCCCGTGGACGGGGCGAGGAAGCCGGCCATCATGTTGATCAGCGTGGACTTTCCCGCACCGTTGGGACCGAGCAGACCGGTGACTCCCGGGCCCACCGTCATGCTCACGTCGTTGACGGCGACCACATTGCCGAACCAGCGCGAGGTGTGGTCGATCTCGATGGTGGTCACAGCCCGACCCTCCGGTAGCGGCGCATCAGTACGGCGTACGAGCCGGCGACGAGCGCGAGAACAACGATCAGATAGACCAGGCCGACCCCGGCTCCCGGGCCTTCCCCTCCGGGGAAGGCCGAGTTGGCCCCGAGGAACGCGGTCTGCACGCCGCCGATCAGCGTGATGGGGGAGAAGAGCCCCAGCCACTCGATGGCGCCGGAGGACCCCGTCTGCCAGGCGATGGCCTGGACCGTGGAGACCGCACCGTAGGTGATGGTCAGTACGGCGATCACCGCGGCGACACCGAAGCCGCGGCGCGGTGTCAGCGCGGCCATCACCAGGCCGAGTGCGGCGAAGAGCACCGAGAGCAGCGCCACCGATACCAGCCCCTGTCCGAATCCCTTGGTCTGGTCGGCGAAGTCGAACTTCCCGAGCAGCGCGCCCACATAGAGGATGAGGAGCGGCGTGCCGGTGAGAATGAAGAGCGCGGACGCCATGGCCGCCATCTTGGCCAGGACGTAGTCGACCCGTTCGATCGGCCGCGAGAAATACAGCGGCACACTCTTGAAACGCAGGTCCCGGGAGACCGACTGCGGTGCCTGTGCGGCGAGGAAGAGGCCGATCACGGCCTGGAGATAGATCGCGAACGCGGTGTACTTGATCGGCAGGGACGTCGATCCGGGGGCGGCGATGGCGACGGCGACGATGATCGCCGCGATCATGCACATCACGCCGAAGAGCAGCATCGGCAGCACCTTGGACTTGGCGGAACGGCCGAGTCCGAACGCACCCCGCAGGGACTGCGAGTAGAGCGAGCGCCGCGCATAGCCGCGGCCCAGCCGCGGGCCGTCGTAGGAGCGGTACCCGATGTTGTGGATGCGGGAGGTCTCGCTCCCGGTCTCGGTGCTCATCACGACCGCTCCCCTTCTGCTGTACGGCGTTCTGCAGGCGCGGGCGCGTTCTGGGCCACGGCTGCGGACGCGGGCGCCGGGTCGGTACGGAAGACCTCGGCAATGTGGTGGCGCCGCTGCTCCATCCGCACGAGGCCGAGTCCGAGGCCGGCGACGCTGTCGCGCACGATGTCGTACGTCTCGTCGCCGGTCGCCTCGACCAGCAGGATGTGGCCCGCGCCGGGCAGCCCCTGGGCGTCGTGGCCGTCCTGGCCGATGAACTTCACGCCGGCCCGGGTGAGGACCTGGCGCAGCGCGTCGGTGCCGTCCGGGTGGGTGTCGCTGTCGGTGACCTCGACGGCGAGGGTCGCGGTGGTCTGGGTGAAGTCGCTGGTGGAGCTGGAGCGCAGGAGTGTGCCGCCGTCGATGACGACGACATGGTCACAGGTGCGTTCCAGCTCGCCCAGGAGGTGCGAGGTGACCAGGACCGAGATGCCGAAGTCGGTGTGGACGCGGCGGATCAGTCCGAGCATCTCGTCGCGGCCGACCGGGTCGAGGCCGTTGGTCGGCTCGTCGAGCAGGACCAGCTGCGGGTCGTGGACCAGCGCCTGCGCCAGCTTCACGCGCTGCTTCATACCGGTCGAGTAGCCGCCGATGGGGCGGTAGCGCTCCTCGTAGAGGCCGACGTGCCGGAGCGTGTCGGCGGTGCGTTCGCGCGCCGCCGTCGGCGGCAGCCCGGACATCCGCGCCATGTGGACGACGAACTCGGTGGCCGAGACGTCCGGTGGCAGGCAGTCGTGCTCGGGCATGTAGCCGACCCGTTCCCGGATGGCGGCACCACTGGTGGCGACGTCGAGCCCGAGCACGGCGGCCCGGCCTTCGGTGGCGGGGGACAGACCCAGCAGGATCTTGATCAATGTGGACTTGCCGGCTCCGTTGGAACCCACCAGGCCGGTCACACCGGGGCCGATGTCCAGGGAGAGCCGGTCAAGTGCGGTCACCCGGGGGAACCGCTTGCTCAGGCTTTCGGTCGCGATCACAGTCACAGTCCGAAGGTAGTGGCGCGGGCCACATCAGTCGTCAGCCCTGGCGGCTGGATCGGCCTCCGACTCCAGATGTACGGACCCGTAGGGGGCCACCACGGGGGTATGACATCCGCGGCCGGAGTGGGGTCCGGAGCGTTGTCCACAGGTCCCCGCACACCCCTTGACGTAGCCGCTGGGCATTGTCACATTCATCAGTGTCACGTTACGGGCACGTACCGCACACGACAGGGGACGGACGGTGGCATGGCTTCGGCAGTGAAGGACACAAGGGCCCCGGATCTGCAGGCGTTCAGAGAAGTGCAAAGCCTCGCGTACGCCTGCGCGGAGGCGGTTGCGGGCCGGCTCCGGCCGGGGGTGACCGAGCGTGAGGCGGCTCGTATGCAGCGCGACTGGCTGCGTGAGCGCGGGGTGCGGGACTGGTTCCATCTTCCCTTCGCCTGGTTCGGGGACCGCACGGCGTTCGTCGGCTTCAGAGTCCCCCTGCAGTTCTTCCCGACCAACCGGAAGCTGGAGCCGGGGATGCCCTTCATCCTCGACATGGCTCCGGTGTACAAGGGCTTCACGGCCGATATCGGCTACTCCGGCCGTCTGGGGCTCAACCCCCTGCACGACAAGCTGCTCGCCGATCTGGAGGCCCACCGCGAGCTGATACTGCGCGAGGTGCGCGAGCGGCGTTCACTGCGCGAGATATATGAGGACGTCGACCGCCTGATGATCAGGCAGGGCTACGCCAACAGGCATCGCGCCTACCCCTTCGGCGTCATAGCCCACAAGGTCGACCGCGTTGCCGAACGCCGTTGGTCCCCACATGTGTTCGGCTTCGGCACCCAGTCCCTCAAGGGGCTGATGAGCGACGCTCTGCACGGGCACCGGGACGGCTGGTCGCCGCTGTGGAGTCCGTACCACTTCTCCGACCACCCGCCGCAGCCCGGCCTGTGGGCGGTCGAGCCGCATCTCGGGTTCCGGGGCACAGGTGCCAAGTTCGAGGAGATCCTGGTGGTCACCGACTCCAAGGACCCCGAGGAGAGCGCCTTTTGGCTGGACGACGATCTGCCGCATGTGCGGCGCTGGGCCGAGGAAAGGGTGGCGGCATGAGTCTGCTGGACCTGCCGGGGGCGCGAGAGCGCCGGGTGCGTACGGGCGGAATCGAGCTGTGCGTCGTCGAGTTGGGCGAGGAGGGGCGGCCGACGATCGTCCTGGTGCACGGCTATCCGGACAGCAAGGAAGTCTGGACGGAGGTCGCGAGCCGGCTGGCCGACCAGTGGCATGTCGTGCTGTACGACGTGCGCGGACACGGCCGGTCGACGGCCCCGAAGCCACTGCGCGGCGGATTCACCCTGGAGAAGCTCACCGATGACTTCCTGGCCGTCGTCGACGCGGTGAGCCCGGACCGGCCGGTCCATCTCGTCGGGCACGACTGGGGTTCGGTGCAGTCCTGGGAGTTCGTCACGGTCAAGCGGACCGAGGGCCGGATCGCCTCGTTCACCTCGTTGTCCGGCCCCTCGCTCGACCACTTCGGGCACTGGATCAAGCAGCGGATGGCCCGGCCCACCCCGCGCCGGGTCGGCCAGTTGCTGGGCCAGGGCGCCAAGTCCTGGTACGTCTACATGCTGCATACGCCGGTCCTGCCCGAGCTCGCCTGGCGCGGCCCGCTGGGCAAGCGGTGGCCGGGGATGCTCCAGCGGCTGGAGAAGGTACCGGCGGGCGACTACCCGACGCCCTCGCTGCCCGACGACGCGGCGCACGGCGCCTGGCTGTACCGCGACAACGTCCGCGCCCGGCTGAGCCGGCCGCGCACCGACGCCTACGCACATGTGCCGGTCCAGCTGATCACACCGACCGGTGACGTCTTCCTCTCGGAGAAGCTTTACGACCAGCTGGAGCTGTGGGCACCGCAGCTAATGCGCAGATCGCTGAACGGCAAGCACTGGGTGCCGCGTACCAGGCCGGACCAGCTCGCCGCCTGGACAAGCGAGTTCGTCGCCGCGAACGAGGCGGCGAAGGAGAACGGCGGCCCGGTGCAGGACACCGCCCCGACCGGGGCGTACGCGGACAGGTTCGGCGGCCTGCTGGTCCTGGTGACGGGCGCGGCCGGAGGCATCGGCCGGGCCACCGCCTTTGCCTTCGCCGAGGCGGGTGCCCGGGTGGTGGCCGTGGACCGGGACGCGGAGGGAGCGGCCAGAACGGCCGAGATGGCCCGGCTGATCGGCGCCCCGGCCGCCTGGGGCGAAGCAGTCGACGTCAGCGACGAACAGGCGATGGAGAAGCTCGCCGAGAAGGTCGCCGCCGAGTACGGAATCGTCGACGTCCTGGTCAACAACGCGGGGATCGGCCTGTCCGGCTCTTTTCTGGACACCACGAGCGAGGACTGGAAGAACGTCCTCGACGTCAATCTGTGGGGGGTCATCCACGGCTGCCGGATCTTCGGCAGGCAGATGGCCGAGCGCGGCCAGGGCGGCCATATCGTCAACACGGCCTCCGCCGCTGCCTATCAGCCGTCCAGAGCGCTGCCCGCGTACAGCACCTCCAAGGCGGCCGTGCTGATGCTCAGCGAATGTCTGCGGGCCGAACTCGCCGAGCGGTCGATCGGGGTCAGCGCCATCTGCCCCGGCATCGTGAACACGAACATCACCGCGACGACACGCTTCGCCGGCGCCGACGCCGCGGAGGAGAAGCGCCTGCGGAAGCAGACCGGCCGGCTGTACGGGCTGCGCAACTACCCGCCGGAGCGGGTGGCCGACGCGATCCTCAAGGCGGTGGTGCGCAACCAGGCCGTCGTGCCGGTGACCCCGGAGGCCCGCGGCGCCCGGCTGCTGTCCCGGTTCAGCCCCGGCGCGCTGCGCGGGATCGCCCGGCTGAAGCCGCCGCTGTGAGCGGCCCCGGGCGGTCGTCGGCGGGCCGGCAAGCCGCCGCCGAGTACCGGATCGAGGGCCTGGCGCACGCAAGCGGGGCCACGGTCCGCACGATCCGCGCCTACCAGGACCGCGGTCTGCTGCCGACACCGGAGCGGCGCGGCCGGGCCAATGTGTACCGGGACATCCATCTCGCCCGGCTCCGGCAGATAGCCGATCTGCTGGACCGCGGCTACACCCTGGCCAGCATCAAGGAGCTCCTGGACGCCTGGGACACCGGCCGCGGGCTGGGCGGGGTGCTCGGGCTGGTCGCCGAGGTGCACAATCCCTGGACGGACGAACAGGCCGACCTGATCACCCGGGACGAGTTGAACCTCAAGTTCGGCGGCACCTCGGACGACGAGGCGGTCGCCGAGGCGGTGGAGCTCGGTGTGCTCGAACCGATCCCGGGCAGGGAAGGGGAGTTCCTGGTGCCGAGCCCACAGGAACTGTCCGTGGCAGTCGAGTTGCATGCGGCGGGAGTGCCGCTCGGAGCGATATCCGGGCACCTGAGGGAACTTCGCGGTCAGGTGGAGCAGATCGCCTTGCGCTTCCTGGAGTTCACCACCGAGCATGTCTTCGCGCGCTATCTGGGCCATCGGCCGCCGACCGACTCGGAAGCGGCCGAGGCAGCCGCCATGGTACGCAGGCTGCGCCCGCTCGCTCAGCAGACCGTGGATGCGGAACTGGCCCGAGCGATGCGCCTGTTCGCCACCGGGCATCTGTATCACCACCTCGGTGCGGACACCCCGCTCGGCGCGGATTCTCCATCATTCGCGCCCCAGAGTGTGGATCTCCCGCAGGGCACAATCCGGGCTGTTCAACAGCTGGTTGGACCGGAGAACGTTCCGGCCTTTGTCGCAGCCGCAACAGAACGCGAGGTGCAATCAAGGACATTGGACTCGCTTGTTTCACCCGGCTTCAAACTTGGGCAAGTTGACCAAAGTGATTAATTCTACATGACCTTGTCCACAGAATCGCCAATTAGCCTGTGGATAAGTTGAACTGACTGTGGATCAAACCTGTGGACGAAAATTACTTCGGCACATCGTGAGCGAAACCCGGATGCGCCGGGGACGCCGTCGCGGGCACCCTGGCGGTATGGATGAAAGACGCACCGTCAAGGTGTCCAAGTACCTCTCGAAACACCTGCGCCATCAGCCGGAGCGGATCGGCATCACGCTCGACGCAAACGGCTGGGTACCGATCGACACGCTGCTGCGCGCCACTGCCCGCAACAACTTCCCCCTCACCCGGACCGAGCTCGACCATGTCGTCGCCGTCAACGACAAGCAGCGCTTCGCCGTCGAGAACGACCGGATCCGCGCGAGCCAGGGCCATACGGTCCCGGTGGACCTCGCCCTGCCGCCGGCCGAACCGCCCGCGTACCTCTACCACGGCACGGTGGGCCACGCGCTGGACTCGATCCGGAGCGAGGGCCTGCGGCCCATGGACCGCACGCACGTCCACCTCTCGTCCGACCGCGAGACGGCGACCAGGGTCGGCGCCCGGCGCGGCCGGCCCGTCGTCCTGTCCGTGCACGCGGGCGCGATGCACCGCGCGGGCCACACCTTCTACGTCAGCGCCAACGGCGTCTGGCTCACCGCCTCCGTGCCGCCCGAGTTCCTGCGGTTCCGCGACTGACCGGCGGTACCTGGTCCGGCGCCCCGTCCCGTGCCCTGCCGCACGTTCGCGCCCTGTCCCGTGTCCTGCCGCGCCGAAAAAACGCACACCTGCACGAATCGGTCCCGGCGCCTTCCGGCCCGTATGGTCGTATCCATGCGTCTGAGCACCGTGATTCTGCCGATCCACCGCTGGAGCGAGGGCCAGAAGCTCTGGCAGCGCGCCGAGCAGCTCGGCTTCCATGCCGCCTACACCTACGACCACCTGGCCTGGCGGACCTTCCGCGACGGCCCCTGGTACGGCGCCCTGCCGACCCTCACCGCCGCCGCCACGGCCACCACGCGGCTCCGCCTGGGCACCCTCGTCACCTCCCCCAACTTCCGGCACCCCGTCACGCTCGCCAAGGAACTCATCACGCTCGACGACATCTCCGACGGGCGCCTCACCCTCGGCATCGGCGCCGGCGGCAACGGCTTCGACGCCACGACCCTGCGCCGCAGCGACGAGGAAGCGTGGACGCCGCGCGAACGGGCCGACCACTTCGACGAGTTCGTACCGCTGCTCGACCAGCTCCTCCGTAACCCCTCCGTGTCGCACGAGGGCACGTTCTACTCGGCGAACGAGGCCCGGAACATCCCCGGCTGCGTGCAACGGCCCCGGCTGCCGTTCGCGGTGGCCGCGACCGGCCCGCGCGGCATGAAGCTCGCCGCCCGGTACGGCCAGGCCTGGGTCACCACGGGTGACCCGAAGCTGTACGAAACAGGGACCCCGGCGCAGTCCGTCGAGGCCATCCGGGGGCAGCTCGCCAAGCTGGGCACGGCCTGCGAGTCCATCGGCCGGGATGCCGACGAGCTGGACAAGATCCTTCTCACCGGCTTCACCCCGGACCGCCCGCTGCAGTCCTTCGACGCCTTCGTGGACTTCGCGGGCACCCACTTCGCCCTCGGCTTCACCGAGATCGTCGTCCACCTGCCGATCCCCGACTCCGACTTCGCGGCGGACGACAAGGTCTTCGACCGCATCGCCACCGAGGGCCTGGCCCAGCTCGGCCACTGACCCGGCCACCACCACCAGAACCGGTCCCCCTCTGGCATATGCAAACGGCATGTTCACCTGGTCAGGGGCGTGCATTCTCAGATGCGCGCCCCTCCGCACGCCCGTGCACCCTCGTGCGCGAGAATGGGCGGGTGACCTCAGCTACCGACTCGCCTTCGCCTGCCGCAATCCGGCTGATCGCCACCGACCTGGACGGCACCCTGCTCCGTGATGACAAGACGGTCTCCGACCGCACGGTCGCCGCGCTCGCCGCTGCCGAGGAGGCCGGTATCGAGGTCTTCTTCGTCACCGGGCGCCCGGCCCGCTGGATGGATGTCGTCAGCGACCATGTGCACGGCCACGGCCTGGCGATCTGCGCCAACGGCGCGGCGGTCGCGGATCTGCACGCCGGCGGCGAGCTGGTCAAGGTCCGGCCGCTGGAGCGCCCCATCGCCCTCGATGTGGTCCACTCGCTGCGCGCCGCCGCCCCCGGCACCTCCTTCGCCGTCGAGCTGGCCACGGGCATCCACTACGAACCGGACTACCCGCCGTTCCACCTGGACCCGTGCGCCTCGGTCGCCGTCGCCGAGAAGCTGCTGCACGAGGAGACGAGCGGCACCGGCGTCCCTGTGCTGAAGCTCCTCGCCCACCACGCCGAACTGACCCCGGACGACTTCCTCGACCTGGCCCGTACGACGGCCGGGGACCGGGCCTCCTTCACCCGGTCCAGCCCCACCTCCCTGCTGGAGGTCAGCGGTCCCGGGGTCTCCAAGGCCAGCACACTGGAGCTCTGCTGCGCCGAACGCGGCATCTCGCCCGCCGAGGTCGTCGCCTTCGGGGACATGCCCAACGACGTGGAGATGCTGAGCTGGGCGGGCACCTCGTACGCGATGGGCAACGCCCACCCGGCCGCGCTCGCCGCCGCCACCGGCCGGACCGGCACCAACGGCGAGGACGGCGTCGCGGTCGTCATCGAGCGGATCATCGCCGGGCGCCTGGCGTCCAGCGCCGGGCGCTGAGCCCCTCCGGGGAGGGACAGGCCGCCCGGCCACTCTCCCACACCCTCAGAGGGGCACCTCCCACACCACCGTCGTACCGGCTCCGTCCTCCCCGATCCCGGGGCCGAACCAGCTCGCGCCGCCGAGCGACTCCGCCCGGCGCGCCAGGTTCCGCAGCCCGCTGCGCCGGCCGCCCTCGGGGATGCCCACTCCGTCGTCGGCGACCGACAGCCGCACGGCCTCCCGCCCGTCGGGCAGCGTGACAGTCGCGTCGACGACTACGTCGATCAGCGACGCCTCGGCGTGCCGGAAGGCATTGGACAGTGCCTCCCGCAGCGCCGCGATCAGGTTCTTGCCGGTCAGCTCGCCGACCAGTGAGTCGACCGGGCCGAGGAAGCGGTGCGAGGGCTTGAAGCCCAGCGGCACCGCCGCCATGTTGATCTCGCGCAGGACGCGGGTACGGAGCCCCGACGGCGCCTCGGTGGGTTCCTGCTGCAAAGCGAAGATCGCGGTGCGGATCTCCTGGATGGTCACGTCCAGCTCGTCGACCGCCCGGCCGACCCCGGTCTGCACCTCGGGCACCACCGACCGGCGCTGGGCGCTCTCCAGCATCATCCCGGTGGCGAACAACCGCTGGATGACCAGATCGTGCAGATCGCGGGCGATCCGGTCCCGGTCCTCGTAGACCGCGAGCCGCTCCCGGTCCCGCTGTGCCTCGGCCATCATCAGCGCGAGCGCCGCCTGTGAGGCGAACTGGGTGGCGAGGGTCCGCTCCGCCTCCGTGAACGGTCTGCCGCCCCGGGCGCGGGGGGTGGCGAGCGCGCCGAGCACCCGCCCGCCGCTGTGCAGGGGCAACAGCATGCTCGGGCCGTACCGATGGGCCAACCCGGTGATCATGCGGGCGTCATCGGCCGAATCGTCCACGAAGACCGCCTCGCCGCCCAGCAGCTTCGCCGCCACCGGGCTCTCGGGCCCGATGATCACTCCGAGCAAGGAGGAGGGGTCGTCCGCGGAGACGGCGACGATCTCCAGCCCGCCGTCCTCGGTGGGCAGCAGCACCACCCCGGCGGCGGCGTCGGCGAGCCGGCGTGCCTGTTCGGCGACGACCGAGAGCGCGTCGTCGGCGTCCCCGCCGGAGAGCAGGGCGGTCGTCACGGCCACCGATCCGTCGATCCACCGCTCGCGCTGGCGTGCCGCCTCGTACAGCCGGGCGTTGCCGATGGCGATCCCGGCCTCCGTGGCGAGCACCCGCACCATGTGCAGGTCGTAGTCGTTGAACTCGCCACCCTCCTTCTCGGCCAGATAGAGGTTCCCGAAGATCTCTCCCTGTACGCGGATCGGAACGCCGAGAAAGGTCCGCATCGGGGGGTGGCCGGGCGGAAAACCGGCGAACCTCGGATCGGCCGTCAGATCGGCGAGCCGCACCGGCACCGGGTCGTGGATCAGCGCGCCCAGCAGCCCCCGGTGCCCGTCGGGGCGGTGGCCGATCTCCTCCGCCACCTCGTCCGGCACCCCGTACGTGACGAAGTCGGAGAGCCCCTCGCCCTCCTTGTCGACGACGCCGATGGCGGCATAGCGGGAGTGGGTGAGTTCGGCGGCCGTCTCGCAGATCCGGTCAAGGGTGGAGTGCAGTTCCAGGCCCGCACCGACGGAGCGCATGGCCTCCAGCAGCTGGGGGATGCGGGCGGTGATTTCGGTGGACAGGCCCTGCAGGCTGCGGGTCGCCTGGGTAGCGGCTTCGAGTGAGTCCTTCGGGTCCTGCTCCGGCATACCCCGAGAGTAGTTAGTCCAGATTGGGGAGGAAAGTCGGATGTTGTGTCGCACGGCTCATGCCCGCGTACCCACGGCTTCCTCCGGCACCCGCACGGTCACCCGCTCGACCATCGCTCCACCCGGTACCCGCGCAGTCTCCCGCTCTCGCTCCAGCATCCTCCGCAAGGGACCTTCCCCGGCGGTGAGATCGGCGTACGGGCCACGCTGCACGATCCGGCCGGCGTCCAGCACCAGCACCTCGTCGACGGCTCCGAGCCCCTCCAGACGATGGGTGATCAGTACGGTCGTGCGCCCCTCGGTGGCGGCCAGCAGATCCGCCGTCAGGGCGTCCGCGGTCGCCAGGTCGAGATGCTCGGCGGGCTCGTCCAGGACGAGGACGGGGAAGTCGGCGAGGATCGCCCTGGCCAGGGCGAGGCGTTGGCGCTGACCGCCGGAGAGGCGTGCGCCGTGCTCGCCGACGAGGGTGTCGAGCCCGTCGGGCAGCGCCTCGGCCCAGTCGAGCAGCCGGGCCCGGCCGAGGGCGGCGCGCAGTTCCTCGTCCGTCGCGTCGGTGCGGGCCAGCCGCAGATTCTCCCGGATGGAGCTGTCGAAGACATGGGCGTCCTGGGCGCACAGCCCGACGTACCGCCGGACCGTGTCCCCCTCCAGCGCACCGGCCTCGACCCCGCCGATCCGGTACGTCCCCTCCCGCGCGTCGAGGAAGCGCACCAGGATCTGCGCGAGGGTCGTCTTCCCGGAGCCGGAGGGCCCGACGACGGCGATGCGCCGGCCGGCCGTCAACGTCAGGTCGACAGCGTCGAGGGCGTCCTGTTCTGCTCCCGGGTAGCGGGCCGAAAGCCCCCGTACCTCCAGCGGGAAGGGCGATGCGGGCGCCTCGGCCGGGCTGCCGGGTTCGTGTACCGGCAGCGGCGCGTCCAGCACCTCGAACACCCGCTCCGCGCTCCGCTCGACCCGCCTGCGGTACTGCGCGGCGAGCGGCAGTCCGGTCACGGCCTCGAAGGCGGCCAGCGGGGTGAGCACCACCACCGCGAGTTCCACGCCCGCGAGCCGGCCGTCGTGCACGGCGGGAAGGGCGACGAGCGCGGTGGCGACGACGGTGAGGCCGGCGATCAGGGTGGTCAGGCCGGTGCCGAGTGCGGTGGCGGTCGCCGCACGGGCGGCGATGCGGGTCAGTACGCCGTCGGCCTCCCGGGTCCGTTCCGCGCGGGCGGGCAGGGCACCTGCGACGGTCAGTTCGGCGGTCCCGCCGAACAGGTCCGTGATCCGGGTGGCCAGTTCGGCGCGTGCGGGAGCGAGCCGGCGTTCCGTGTGGCGGGAGCAGGCAATGCTGACCAGCGGCACTCCCACCCCGGCCAGCAGCAGCCCGGCGGCCAGTACGACGCCCGCGGCCGGCAGCATCCAGCCGATGAATCCGGCGGCCGCCACTCCGACGACCACGGCGGTCCCGGCGGGCAGCATCCAGCGCAGCCAGTAGTCCTGCAGGGCATCCACGTCGGCGACGAGCCGGGAGAGCAGGTCCCCGCGCCGGGTCCGGCGCAGACCGGCGGGCGCGACGCGCTCCAGGCCCCGGTAGACCGCGACGCGCAGCTCGGCGAGCATCTTGAGCACCGCGTCGTGCGACACCAGGCGCTCGGCGTAGCGGAAGACGGCCCGCCCGATTCCGAAGGCGCGGGTCGCGGTCACGGCGATCATCAGATAGAGCACCGGGGGCTGTTCGGAGGCGCGCGAGATCAGCCAGCCGGAGACGGCCATGAGCCCGACGGCCGAGCCCACGGCGAGGCTGCCCAGCAGCAGCGCCAGTGCCAGCCGGCCGCGCTGTGCCCCCGCGGCCTCCCGGACCCTTGCCAGGACCCGCCCGGAGCGGGCCGCGGTGTCCCGCAGCGCCTCGGGCTCCGGTGCCTCCTCGTTCCGGTCGGAGCGAGTGTTCGTCGGGCGCGGCGCGGTCGCGGACGCCCCGGTCCTCGCCGGCCGCGCCGTCGCGGACGGTTCGAGGGTCACCACCCGGTCGGCCACCGAGAGCAGCGCCGGGCGGTGCACGACCAGCAGCACGGTCCGTCCCGCCGCCAGCCGCCGTACCGCCTCGACGATCCCCGCTTCCGTCTCGCCGTCCAGACTCGCGGTCGGCTCGTCGAGCAGCAGCACCGGGCGGTCGGCGAGGAAGGCCCTGGCGAGCGCCAGCCGCTGCCGCTGTCCGGCGGAGAGGCCGGCGCCGTCCTCGCCGATCAGTGTCCGCTCCCCGTCCGGGAGTTCCGCCACGAATTCGTACGCTCCGGCGTCCCGCAGCGCGGCCGTCACCGCGCCGTCGTCGGCGTCCGGCCGGGCCAGTCGTACGTTCTCCGCGATGGTGCCCGCGAAGAGATACGGGCGCTGCGGCACCCAGGCGATCCGCTCCCGCCACTTCTCGGGCGCGAGCGTCGCCAGATCGACGCCGCCGACCCGTACCCGTCCCTCGTCGGGCGCCGTGAAGCCGAGCACCACATCGAGCAGGGTGGACTTCCCGACGCCGCTGGGTCCGACCAAGGCCACGGTCTCCCCCTCGTCCACCACCAGCGAGGCCCCGTCCAGCGAGGGTTCGGACCGGCCCTCGTGCCGTACGGTCACTCCCTCCAGCTCCAGCCGCAGCACGCCGGGGACGTCCGCCGTGCCGCCCTGCCGGGGCTCGGTCTCCAGGACCGCGAAGATCTCCTCCGCGGCCGAGAGCCCCTCGGCTGCCGCGTGGTACTGCGCTCCGACCTGGCGGATCGGCAGATAGGCCTCGGGCGCCAGGATCAGCACCACCAGGCCGGTGTAGAGATCGAGTCCGCCGTGGACCAGCCGCATGCCGATGGTGACGGCGACGAGGGCCACCGACAGCGTCGACAGCAGTTCCAGGGCGAAGGACGACAGGAACGCGATCCGCAAGGTCCGCAGTGTGGCCCGGCGGTACTGCGAGGTGATCGTACGGATGGACTCGGCCTGCGCCTTGGCGCGACCGAAGACCTTCAGCGTCGGCAGTCCGGCGACCACGTCGAGGAAGTGTCCGGAGAGCCGGGACAGCAGCCGCCACTGGCGGTCCATCCGGGACTGGGTCGCCCAGCCGATCAGGAACATGAAGAGCGGGATGAGCGGCAGCGTGACGACGATGATCGCCGCCGAGACCCAGTCCTCGGTGACGATCCTGGCGAGGACCGCCACCGGCACGACCACCGCGAGTCCGAGCTGCGGCAGATAGCGCGCGAAGTAGTCGTCGAGCGCGTCCACACCACGGGTCGCGAGCGCCACCAGGGAGCCGGTGCGCTGTCCGTTCAGCCAGCCGGGGCCGAGCGCCGCGGCCCGCGCCAGCAGCCGACCGCGGAGTTCGGACTTGACCGCCGCGCTGGCCCGGTACGCGGCCAGTTCGGTCAGCCAGGACACCAGCGCGCGGCCGAGCGCGACCGCGGCAAGCAGGATCAGCGGGGTCCGCAGCCCGGAGACCGTCAGTCCGTCCTCGAAGCCGCCCACCACCACTTCGGCGATGAGCATGGCCTGGGCGATGACCAGCGCGGCGCCGATGGCTCCGAGCACCACCACGGCTGCCAGGAAGAGGCGGGTGGCGCGGGCGTAACGAAGCAGACGCGGGTCGATCGGTTTCACGTGAAACAGCCCCTAGCAAGCTCGGTCGGTGGACCAGGGTCTGTCCGGCGGATCGGGTTCGGTCCGGTGTCCCGGCCACGATCCGCCGGACAGGCTTCGGATGCGTTCAGTGTGCGTCGGCGATGTGCTGCGTGCCGATGCGCTTGCGGAACACCCAGTACGTCCAGCCCTGGTACAGCAGGACGAGGGGGGTGGCGATCCCCGCACACCAGGTCATGATCTTCAGTGTGTACGGGGTGGACGAGGCGTTGGTGACCGTGAGGCTCCAGGCGTCGTTCAGCGAGGACGGCATGACGTTCGGGAAGAGCGTCAGGAAGAGCATCGCGACCACGGCTGCGACGGTCACCCCGGAGAACGCGAACGACCAGCCTTCGCGTCCCGCCGCGATCGCGACGATCGCGGCGACCAGCGCCACCACGGCGATGATCATCGCCAGCAGGCTCCAGCCGTCCCCGTTGTCGAGCTGGGTCCAGGTCAGGAAGCCGAGCGCGAGCACCGCGGTGACGATCCCCAGCTTCAGCGCCAGCCTACCGGCCCGCTCCCGGATGTCCCCGACCGTCTTGAGCCCTGCGAACACGGCGCCGTGGAAGGTGAAGAGGGCGAGCGTGACCAGTCCGCCGAGGATGGCGTACGGGTTGAGCAGGTCCCAGAAGTTGCCCACGTACTCCATGTCGGCGTCGATCTTCACACCACGCACTATGTTCCCGAAGGCCACGCCCCAGAGCAGGGCGGGGAGCAGCGAGGTCCAGAAGATGGCGTGTTCCCAGTTGGTCTGCCACTTCTCGCCGGACCGCTTGGCCCGGTATTCGAAGGCGACCCCGCGCACGATCAGGCAGACCAGGATGAGCAGCAGCGGCAGGTAGAAACCGGAGAACAGGGTGGCGTACCACTCGGGGAAGGCGGCGAAGGTCGCACCGCCCGCGGTGAGCAGCCACACCTCGTTGCCGTCCCAGACGGGCCCGATCGTGTTGATCAGAACCCGCCGCTCCTTGCGGTCGCGGGCCAGCAGCTTGGTCAGGACGCCGATCCCGAAGTCGAATCCCTCCAGGAAGAAGTAGCCGGTCCAGAGGACGGCGATGAGTACGAACCAGACGTTGTGGAGTTCCATCTCTCAGCTCCTCTGCTCTCAGTAGGAGAAGGCCATCGGCCGGTCGGCGTCTTCATGGTCGCCGCCGATCTTGGTGGGCGGGTTGAGGTCGGCCTCGGTGAGCTCCGGCGGACCTGCCTTGATGTACTTCACGAGCAGCTTGACCTCGACGACCGCGAGCGCGGCGTAGAGCAGGGTGAAGCCGATCATCGAGGTGAGCACCTCAGCCTGCGAGACGCCGGGGGAGACCGCGTCGCGGGTCTGGAACACTCCGTAGACGACCCAGGGCTGGCGGCCCATCTCGGTGAAGATCCAGCCCCAGGAGTTGGCGATCAGCGGGAAGAGCATCGTCCAGAGCGCAAGGATCCAGTAGCACTTGGCGAACTTCGGGCTGAGTGCCTTGTTCTTGAAGAGGACCAGATTCGGCACTTCGTCCTCACCGGTCCGCAGTCCCGGCGGCAGCATGAACTTCTTCCGAGTCAGCCACAGTCCGAGGATGCCGAGGGCGAAGGACGCCATCCCGAAGCCGATCATCCAGCGGAAGCTCCAGAACGCGACCGGGATGTTGGGCCGGTAGTCGCCGGGGCCGTACTTCTCCTGCTCGGCCTTGTTGATGTCGTTGATGCCGGGGACGTACGAGGTGAAGCTGTCGTCCGCGAGGAAGGACAGCATCCCCGGGATGGAAATCTCCACGGTGTTGTGGCCCTTGGCCACATCACCGACCGCGAAGAGCGAGAAGGGCGCCGATTTCTGGCCATCCCAGAGCGCCTCGGCAGCGGCCATCTTCATCGGCTGCTGCTTGAACATGACCTTGGCGAGTATGTCGCCGCTGACGGCGGTGAGCAGTCCGGAGATGACCACGGTCACCAGGCCGAGCCGCAGCGAGGTCCGCATCACCGGGATGTGCTTCTTGCGCGCCAGGTGGAAGGCGGCGATGCCGACCATGAACGCGCCGCCGACCAGGAAGGCCGCAGTGATGGTGTGGAAGAACTGGGCGAGCGCGGTGTTCTGGGTGAGCACGAGCCAGAAGTCGGTGAGCTCGGCCCGGCCCCGTTCCTCGTTGATCCGGTAGCCGACCGGGTGCTGCATCCAGGAGTTGGCCGCCAGGATGAAGTAGGCGGACAGGACCGTCCCGAGGGAGACCATCCAGATACAGGCGAGGTGGATCTTCTTCGGCAGCTTGTCCCAGCCGAAGATCCACAGCCCGATGAAGGTGGACTCGAAGAAGAACGCGATCAGTGCCTCGAACGCGAGCGGAGCACCGAAGATGTCACCGACGAACCGCGAGTAGTCGGACCAGTTCATGCCGAACTGGAACTCCTGGACGATGCCGGTGACGACGCCCATGGCGATGTTGATCAGAAAGAGCTTGCCCCAGAACTTCGTCGCCCTGAGGTACTTCTCGTTGTTCGTCCGGACCCAGGCCGTCTGCAGGCCGGCGGTGAGCGCGGCGAGCGAGATCGTCAGGGGGACGAACAGGAAGTGATAGACGGTAGTGATACCGAACTGCCATCGCGCCAAGGTTTCCGGCGCCAGAGCTAGCTCCACGTCGTCTTCTCCTTACGTCGCCGTAATCACACCGGCAGTTTGCCCTTTAAATCCGACTAATGACGGGAGGAACAGGACACGTTTGTGAACGCGTTCACATTCACAAATATTATGACGCACACACTTTCGGGACGTTCGGGCGGGGTACCCCTCTTGGGACGTTCTGATCAATCCGCCCGAACCAGACGCCCCGGAAGCACCACGGCCCCCGGCAGCGAGAAGGCCCCGCGCCTCGTCGAACGAGGTACGGGGCCCTGGCCCTGGGTCGCGCAGTCGGCCTGCGCGACCGCCTACAGCTCCTTGCGGTACGACTCCGCCACCTTCAGGAACAGGTCGTTCGCCTCGTCCTCCCCGATCGTGACCCGCACACCCTCGCCCATGAACGGCCTGACCACCACTCCGGCTCGCTCGCACGCCGCGGCGAAGCCGGCGGTACGGTCCCCGAGACGCATCCAGACGAAGTTCGCCTGGGAGTCCGGAACCGTCCACCCCTGGCCGGCCAGCGCCCGCTGCACCCGCTGGCGCTCGGACACCAACGAGCCCACCCGACCCAGAAGTTCGTCCTCGGCGCGCAGCGAGGCGACCGCCGCGTCCTGCGCGAGCTGGCTGACGCCGAAGGGCACCGCCGTCTTGCGCAGCGCGGCTGCCACCGGCTCGTGGGCCACGGCGAAACCGACCCGCAGCCCCGCCAGGCCGTACGCCTTGGAGAAGGTCCGCAGCACCGCCACATTGGGCCGGTCCCGGTAGATCTCGATGCCGTCCGGCACCTCGACGTCCCGGATGAACTCCCGGTACGCCTCGTCGAGCACCACGAGGACATCGCCCGGCACCCGGTCCAGGAACCGTTCCAGCGCGGCCCGGCGCACCACGGTGCCGGTCGGGTTGTTCGGGTTGCAGACGAAGATCATCCGGGTGCGGTCCGTGATCGCGTCCGCCATCGCGTCGAGGTCGTGCACCTCACCGTCGGTCAGCGGCACCTTCACCGAGGTCGCACCGCTGATCTGCGTGATGATCGGGTACGCCTCGAAGGAGCGCCAGGCGTAGATGACCTCGTCACCCGGGCCCGAGGTGGCCTGGAGCAGTTGCTGCGCCACACCGACCGATCCGGTCCCGGTGGCGAGGTGGGACAGAGGCACACCGAAACGCTCGGCCAGCTCGTTCATCAGGCCGGTGCAGGCCATGTCCGGGTAACGGTTGAAGTTGGCGGCCGCGGCCAGGGCGGACTCCATCACCCCGGGCAGCGGCGGATAGGGATTCTCGTTGGAGGACAGCTTGAACGCGACCGGTCCGCCGGCCGCGGCCGGCTTGCCCGGTACATAGGCGGGGACGCCGTCCAGCTCGGCGCGCAGCTTGGGGCTCGTCTCGCTCACCGCAGGTCCTCCTCGACCGTCTCTGTACACATCAATACTGCTCACCTTATGAGGATTGGGCGCCGCTGCGAATGGCCCCGGGCGCCCAATCGTCCGGTGCGGCCAGGAATGGGGGGAGCGCTCCCGCTTCCAGCGCGCGCCGGTGGCTCACTCCGTGGCGCGCGTCCCCCGAAGAGGTGAGATGAGACCTCTTCGAGACATCGGCCATTTAGTAGGCCCATCGACTTCGACACATGACACACCACGGCCATCCCCAACAACATCCTTTGTTTGCAAGGAATTTGACCGTTAATGATCATGCAAAAACGTGCCTGTCAACAAGGGAATGCGCGACCGGGCCAACCGCCCCTCCGAGCCCTACTATCGGCTCGCCATGACAGCAGCAGGGAAGCACCAGGTGAACCGGACGGACACACCCCGGCGCGGCGGCCGGCAGGGACGAGCGGGAATCCGGGATGTGGCCGCCGCCGCCGGAGTCTCCATCACGACCGTCTCCGACGCGCTCAACGGCAAGGGCAGGCTCCCGGACGCCACCCGCCGCCATGTCCGCGAGGTCGCAGAGCGCCTGGGCTACCGCCCTTCCGCCGCGGCCCGCACCCTCCGTACCGGCAAGTCCGGCCTCATCGGCCTGACCGTGACGACCTACGGGGACGAACCCTTCACCTTCACCGAATTCGCGTACTTCGCCGAGATGGCCAGAGCGGCCACCTCCGCCGCGCTCGCCCGCGGCTACGCCCTCGTCATCCTGCCCGCCACCTCACGCCACGATGTCTGGTCGAACGTCGCCCTCGACGGCACCGTCGTGGTCGACCCCTCCGACCAGGACCCGGTCGTCACCGAACTCGTACGCCAGGGGCTGCCCGTCGTCTCCGACGGCCGTCCGGCCGGCACCCTCCCGGTCACCGCCTGGGTCGACAACGACCACCGGGCCGCCGTGCTCGACCTGCTCGACCATCTCGCCGCCGCCGGAGCCCGCCGCATCGGCCTGCTCACCGGCAACACCACCGACACGTACACCCGTCTCTCCACCAGCGCGTACCTCCACTGGTGCGAGCGCGTGGGCCAGGACCCGGTGTACGAGTCCTACCCGGCCCACGACCCGTGCGCGAGTGCGGTCGCCGCCGACCGCCTGCTCGCCCGCCCGGACCGGCCCGACGCCGTCTACGGGCTCTTCGACCCCAACGGCACCGATCTGCTGGCGGCGGCCCGCCGGTACGGACTGCGCGTCCCCGAGGACCTGCTGCTGGTCTGCTGCAGCGAGTCCGCCGTGTACGCGACAACCGAACCCCCCATCACCACCCTCTCGCTCAAGCCGCGCCGAATCGGCACGGCAGTCGTCCAGCTCCTGATCGACGCCATCGAGGGCGTGGATCAGGAGGGACCGGTGGAACAGGTCATACCGACCGAACTCATCGTGCGGACCTCCTCGCAACGCCGTCCACCCCGTACCACGGTCAGCGCGCCCCGCTCTCCGGCAGGGGATTGATCGGGTTATTTCGGACCAATCGGCTGGTGAACCCGACGTGCGTCCGGATTCACCACCCCTGGTGCGTCACACAGCACGATCCGCATTCCTATGATGGGCGCACGACACCGCGGACCGCCCCGACCAGCAGGGCCCGTCAGGTGTACGGCGGCGCGACGGTGGTGGAGGGGTCGATGACACAGGGGGCCGGTCAGGAACCCGTGGTGCGGACTGCGACGTTGCGCGACTTCCGCGTACCGCCCTATGCCCAGACCCCGGTGCCGCCATCACCACCGCACCCGGGCAACGCCGTACCCGGCGACGAGCCGCCGGAGGGATACACCCCCACCGCGCGCGATCTTCCCGTGATCAACCGCGGTGACACCCTGGAGGTGACGGCCGTCCCCGACCCGCGGCCCGTCCCGGACCAGGGCCTCGGACCGCTGTACGTCGTCGGCGACGTCCACGGCTATCTTGACGAGCTCCACGCCGCCCTCGCCGAGCAGGGCCTGATCGACGCCGACGGCAAGTGGGCGGCGGGCAATGCCCGGCTCTGGTTCCTCGGCGACTTCACCGACCGGGGCCCCGACGGCATCGGGGTCATCGACCTCGTGATGCGCCTGTCCGCCGAAGCCGCGGCCGCCGGCGGCTACTGCAAGGCCCTGATGGGCAATCACGAACTGCTGCTCCTCGGCGCCAAGCGGTTCAGCGACACCCCGGTCAACTCCGGCGCGGGCACCGCCACCTTCCAGGCCGCCTGGCTGCTCAACGGCGGCCAGAAGAACGACATGGAGCGGCTCCAGGACGTCCACCTCCAGTGGATGTCCCGCCTCGACGCGATCGTCGAGGAGGACGGGCATCTGCTGATGCACTCCGACACGACGGCCTACCTCGAATACGGCACCACCATCGAGGACGTCAACGACACGGTGCACGCCATCCTCACACGCAACGACGCCGACGAGTGCTGGGACCTCTTCCGCAAGCTCACCAAGCGGTTCGCCTTCCGCGACGAGGCGGGTCCGCAGGCCGTCCGGGAGCTGATGGCGACCTACGGCGGACAGCGCATCGTCCATGGTCACAGCCCCATTCCGTACCTCCTGGGAGAGGTCGGTTCGGAGGACGGCGAGGACGGCTCCGGCCCCGTGGTCGAGGGTCCGCACGTGTACGCGGACGGGCTCGCCATCGCGATGGACGGCGGAGTGACCATGGCCGGAAAGCTACTGGTCGTCCAACTGCCCCTGCATGACTGACGTTCTTCTGGGAAGACGCTCCCAGGAACTGAGCACGCCGAACACCGGGCCTATTTACGGAAACCCCCTGTCACCCCGTGCCGTGGGCGCTCTACCATCGGCGTATCAGTAGCAGGCTCTCCTCCGTTTCCGCCCAACTGCCCGTCCTGAGCGGGCATTCAGGCCCGACGGAGCATCGGGGGATGCACATGAACAGCGCTCCGCACCTGCTGGCCGAGGACCGACCCGAGTACGAGCGGATCCTCGACGACGCACTGCGCCATGCCCATGAACGGCCGGATCTGGCCGCGGTCGGCGAACGGCTCAACGCCGTGCAGCTGCGCACCATGGCGCTGGACGCCACGGAATTGATCACCTCCACGGCCGCCACCGAGTACAGGCACTATGTGCAGGCCCGGGAGGAACTGCGCGGCTCCGCCGAAGGAGAGGACCAGGACGCGGGCCCCGGGTCCACTGCCGCCCGTCCGCACCGGTCGGGCGCCGGCATAGGAGCCGTGGTCACCGTTCTGGCACCGGTGCTCGCCGGTACCGCCGCGTTCATATTCCTGCTGGCCGGCTATCTGCTGAGGCTGCTCGACCCACCACCGTCGTTCGCCTCCACCATGGTCTCCGCCGGCTGGTTCTTCGCGGCGGTCACCGCTGCAGCCATGCTGGCCGCAGCCGTCGGGCTGCTCATCACCGCACTGCGCAACGGATCGGACTCGCAGCCCGTCGACGACGAGGAGGACGAACTGCCGGAGGACGTGGCACGGGCCAGGGAAGCGTGGCGCCATGCCCTGCTGGAGCGCGGCATCCTGCCGTTCCTGCGGGACGCGCTCGCCGATCCCGAGGCCGGTCCCGCCGCACGCACCCCGCTGCCCTCGGCAAACCGCATCCCGAAGGTCGGCTACAGCCGGCCGGACTTCTCCAGCCCGGACGACGGCCCGGCGGCGGGGCCCCGCCCGACATTCACCTCACCGGACTTCACCGGCCCCGACTTCGGCGGCCCCGAGCACGAGCCGGACTGACCGGGTCCGCACACCGGCCCAACGGCGTGACCGGTCGCCCCGAACGCCGGAGCCTCCGGGGCGGTCGCTCGGGTCTGTCCGGCCACGATCCGCGGACAGACCCGAGTCCCGGATCAGTCCGCGATCGGCAGATAAACCCGGCTGCCGGCCGCCGCGAACTCCTTGGACTTCTCCGCCATGCCCGCCTCGATCTCCGCCTGCGAACCGCCGTGCTCGCGCCGGATGTCCTGGGAGATCTTCATCGAACAGAATTTCGGTCCGCACATCGAGCAGAAGTGCGCCGTCTTCGCCGACTCGGCGGGCAGCGTCTCGTCGTGGAACTCCCGTGCGGTGTGCGGGTCGAGAGCCAGATTGAACTGGTCCTCCCAGCGGAACTCGAAACGGGCGTCGGAGAGCGCGTCGTCCCAGTCCTGCGCGCCCGGGTGCCCCTTGGCGAGATCCGCCGCATGCGCCGCGATCTTGTAGGTGATGACGCCGGTCTTCACATCGTCCCGGTTGGGCAGGCCGAGGTGCTCCTTCGGCGTGACGTAGCAGAGCATCGCCGTGCCCCACCACGCGATCATCGCCGCACCGATGCCTGAGGTGATGTGGTCGTACGCCGGCGCGACATCGGTGGTCAGCGGGCCGAGCGTGTAGAAGGGCGCCTCCTCGCAGATCTCCTGCTGGAGGTCGATGTTCTCCTTGATCTTGTGCATCGGGACATGGCCAGGACCCTCGATCATGGTCTGGACGCCGAACCGCTTGGCGACCGCGTTCAGCTCGCCCAACGTGCGCAGTTCGGCGAACTGCGCCTCGTCGTTGGCGTCGGCGATCGAGCCGGGGCGCAGCCCATCACCCAGCGAGTACGTCACGTCATAGCTCGCGAGGATCTCGCAGAGCTCCTCGAAGTGCTCGTACAGGAACGACTCCTTGTGGTGCGCTAGGCACCACGCCGCCATGATCGAGCCGCCGCGGGAGACGATGCCGGTCTTGCGGCGGGCGGTCAGCGGGACGTACGGCAGGCGCACGCCGGCGTGGACCGTCATGTAGTCGACACCCTGCTCGGCCTGCTCGATGACGGTGTCCTTGTAGATCTCCCAGGTCAGTTCCTCCGCCCGGCCGTCGACCTTTTCGAGAGCCTGGTAGAGCGGAACGGTGCCGATCGGCACGGGGGAGTTGCGCAGAACCCACTCACGGGTGGTGTGAATGTTGCGGCCGGTGGACAGATCCATGACGGTGTCGGCGCCCCAGCGCGTCGCCCACGTCATTTTTTCCACCTCCTCCTCGATGGAGGACGTCACCGCGGAGTTGCCGATGTTGGCATTGACCTTCACCAGGAACCGCTTGCCGATGATCATCGGTTCGGTCTCGGGGTGGTTGACATTGGCCGGCAGCACGGCCCGGCCGGCCGCGATCTCCTCACGTACCACCTCGGGCTCGACGTTCTCCCGGATCGCCACGTACTCCATCTCCGGGGTGATCTCGCCCCGGCGGGCGTACGCGAGCTGGGTCACCGGCTGCCCGTCGCGACTGCGGCGCGGCAGGCGCGGGCGGCCGGGGAAGACCGCGTCGAGGTTGCGCAGCCCTTCCCCAAGCTCTCGGCTTTGCTCGAGCAGGGGAGACCCCATTCGCGGCGAGGTGTGCTTGAGCCCGTCGTCCTCTGGGCGGGCGGGGCGGCCCGGGTACTCCTCGGTGTCGCCGCGGGCGACGATCCAGTTCTCCCGCAGCGGTGCGAGGCCGCGGCGGACATCGGTCTCGACGGTGGGATCGGTGTACGGACCCGACGTGTCGTACAGCGTCACGTCCTTGCCGTTGGTGAGGTGCACCTGACGAACCGGCACCCGGAGGTCAGGGCACGAGCCCTGGACGTACCCCTTGTGCCAGCCGATGGACTTCCCGGCCTCGTCGCCCTGGTTCGAGGCAGGCGTGCGTGCGTCCGCTGTGGTCATGAGACCTACTCCCTACGCCGGCATTACCCGGTAACAGGTTCGGCGGTCGGCGCAGCTCCTCCCGTACGGACGTACGGATATCAGCGCCCTCTCAGCCCGGTGCTCCGAGCTCCCGCGTGTGCAAAGGTCCCTCCACGCTAGCGCCCCGTCCGGCGCAATGAACAGAGGGCCCGTCCCTTCTTGCGATGATCGGCCGGTGACGTCCCTCCATATCGACCACGAAACGCAGGGCCATCAGCACGGCCACTCGCACAGCCACGGCCCTGCCGCACCCGTCTCCAGACATCTGCGCAAGGTCATCGCGGCCGTACTGATCCCGTTCGCCACCGCCGTCCTCGTCGGTCTGGTGGCGCTCTGGCCGGGCGGTGCACCGTCGCACGAGCGGACCGGCGTCGGATTCGACCGGCAGACCCAGCAGGGAAAGGTGGTGAACATCGACATGGTGGACTGCAAGGACGTGAACGCGGTTCAGACGCCCATGAGCGGGGACACCACACCGCCCTCGGGCAGCGGAAGGGGGCCGTGCAAGAAAGCCACGGTCGAGGTGACGACCGGTCACGACAAGGGCCGGACCTTCGTCGAGATCGTCCAGCCCGACGCCCCGCGCCAGTTGCGCGAGGGTCAGGGCGTGGTCGTGGCGTACGCCCCGGACGCGCCCCGCGATCTGCAGTACTCGGTGACGGACGTCAACCGGAAGTTCCCGATGACCCTGCTGGCTGGGATCTTCGCCCTGGTCGTGGTCGCGGTGGGCCGCATGCGCGGAGTGATGGCACTGGTCGCACTCGCGGTGTCGTTCGCCGTGCTGACCCTGTTCATCCTCCCGGCCATTCTCCAGGGCTCGAACCCGCTGCTCGTCGCGGTGGTCGGGGCCAGCGCCATCATGCTGATCGCGCTCTACATGTGCCACGGCCTGACCGCTCGCACCTCGGTCGCGGTGATCGGCACGCTGATCTCACTGCTGCTGATCGGACTGCTCGGATCACTCTTCATCGGCTGGGCGAACCTGACCGGCAACACCGATGACAACACCGGCCTCATCCACGGCCTGTACCCGCACATCGACATGAGCGGTCTGCTGCTGGCCGGTGTCATCATCGGTTCGCTCGGGGTCCTCGACGACGTGACCGTGACCCAGACCTCAGCGGTCTGGGAACTGCACCAGGCGAACCCGACGTTGGGCGTGCGTGGCCTCTACCGGGCAGGGATCAGGATCGGACGCGACCACATCGCCTCGGTCGTCAATACGCTGGTGCTCGCCTACGCGGGCGCCGCGCTGCCGTTGCTGCTGCTCTTCTCCATCGCGCAGAGCAGCATGGGGACGGTGGCCAACAGCGAGCTGGTGGCGGAGGAGATCGTACGAACGCTGGTCGGCTCGATCGGACTGGTCGCCTCGGTGCCGGTGACGACGGTGCTCGCTGCGCTGGTCGTCTCCGCAGACCGCACAGAACTCGGCGCGGAAGCCGGAGCTTCGGCACCCGTACGGGCCGGGAAAGGCCGTCGTCGTAGGACGAAGCCTTGATCGTCTCCGTCAGGGTGAGCAATTCACCCATTTGGCCGGTGCCGTGTTCGACCGGTGAGCCGGTCGGCGACGCCCGTTCCTGTCAGCCGGCGTTCTGTTCCTCGGCGAGGATCCGGCCCAGGGCGTCCTCCAGATTGCCCTCGAAATCACCCAGCGTGCACTCCTGCCCAAGCGGCACAAGCTTGTCGGTCCGGTCGAGAAATGCCACAAGTGGCGCCGTACCGGCCCTGAAGAGAGCCCGGTCCTCGCCGACCTGAAGACGGATGTGTACGTCGCAAAGTCCCTCGGGCTCAGTGGGTCCGATGTGCACATCACCGTCACCACTGGGGCTATTGAGGCCGTCGAGCAGCAGCTCACGGCCGAATGCCCAGGTGACGGGGGCGTCACCTGGCAGATGGAAGGTCATCCGGATCGCATACGGATCGCAGACCTCGTACCGGAGCTCCACCGGGATCCGAAAAGAGAGTTCCTCGGAAACGAGGAAGCTCATCATGACCTCAGCTTGAACCGACTCGCGCATCGTTCAACCCCGCAGTAGATGAATCTGGCCAGGAATAATCCCCCATGGCCCTATTGACGCCATCGTGGTGCACGCGATAGCAGATCACAAGGAGTGATTTTTCAGATACTGATAGAGAACACGAACGAACGCAAGAGGGTGGCCACTTCGCCGCGTAGTTGTTCGACTGCGGGGAGCAACCGACTCTCGTGCTCCAAGGGTACGGAAATCGCCATCGCGGCGGCGGCGAATCCGGCGGTCATCGGGATGGCCGCGCAGACCGTGCCCAGGGCGTACTCCTGCCGCTCGATGACAGGTTCCATCCGCCCCAGAGACCGCAGTCGTTCGAGGAGTGCCGCGCGATCCTTCACCGAATAGCGGGTCAGCGGACGCACAGGGTGACGGTCCAGGTGGTCCTCGCGGGCCTTCTCGTCGAGCTGGCTCAGCAGGCACTGGCCGATCGCGTGGGCGTGCCCGGTCTCCCGGAAGGAGGCCCATTCGGCGACGGCGGGATTGGCGGGGGTGTCGGCGACCGCGACGAGTTCGATCTCGCCCTCGCGGTAGACGGCGCAGTACACCGGTGCCCCGATGGTGTCGCGCCAGCGGCCCAGCGACTCGACCATCCTGCTGCGGCGGTTCTGCAACGTCCCCTCGCCGACCAGGCGTTCCGCAGCGGTCCCCATGAGGAAGACGCCGTTCTCACGGCGTAGATAGCCTTCGTGCGTCAGGGTGCGCAACAGGTGATAGGCCGTCGGGAGAGGCAGGCCCGCCTCCCTGGCCAGTTGCTTCGCGGGCGCCCCGTCACGATGGGCGACCACGGCTTCCAGCAGCCTCAGCGCTCGCTGCACCGAACCGATCAGCGTCGGGGCCGCAGTGCTCGATGCCGTGGTCAACAGTCACCCCCAGGCATGGTGACGGGTGGTCAGCCCGCCTGTGGGGGCCGCCCCCACGGGCTGCCGCATGGCTGGGGTCCGGAGACCGAACGCCGTGCAAACCACTGGTCGTTGCGGTGACGGACTGTTAATTCCCAGGCACAGGCAGCGAACCGTCACTGTATCGGCCGGGTCCGCGAGGGGCGTGGTTTCGCCTTCCGCTTAGCTCAGCTGGGCTAACGCCCCGGCCGGTCTCCGATCGTCCTACCAGTCGCTGCGCGAGGCGGACGACGACAAGAACTTGCGCACGACGAAGATGAGCCCGCCGACCAGGATCACGAAAATCAAGACCTTGAAAAGCAGTCCGATCACGAACCCGATCACGCTGGCGATCAGACCGCCGAACACGACGATCGCGATGACCGGCACCGCGATCCACTTCACCCACCAGGGCATCCCAGCGAATATCTCCCGCACGGCCATCGTCCCTACCTCGTCTCCTTGAGTTCCTGCTTCGATGCTAGGGGCGCGGAGGGCGCCGCCGGGGGTTCCGCAGCCCTTGAAGTCCCCTGATCGACCCCTGAGGGACCCCTGAGACCGGACCCCCGCCCTCCGGCGGACCGGCTCAGCTCTCTGGTGGGGAGAAGACCACCATCACTCGCAGGTCCTCGGTGATGTGGTGGAACTTATGGGCGACACCCGCCGGTACGTACACCACGCTTCCTCTGCCCACCTGCGTGGTTTCCATGCCGACCGTGATCGAGGCGCGGCCGCTGACGACGAGGTAGACCTCGTCCTGGTTGTGCGGCTGCTGCGGGTCGAGCTCACCGGCGTTCAGCGCGTACAGGCCGACGGACATGTTGCGTTCCTTCACGAACTGCAGATATGCGCCGTCGTTGGCGGCCCGCTCCGCTTCCAGCTCGTCCAGTCTGAATGCCTTCATGGCCTGTGCGCCCCTTGCCTCTGCACCGCCGGTGTCCGCCACCGATCACGTCTGCCACGATCAGACACATGAAGAATTTCGTAGTCAAGACGATCGCCAACGCAGGTGCGCTGGCCGTGGCCATCTGGCTGATCCAGGACATCACGCTGTCCGGCGGCAGCACCGGCCGCAAAGCGCTCACGCTGATCCTGGTCGCCCTGCTCTTCGGCCTGGTGAACTTCGTGGTGAAGCCGGTCGTGAAGCTGCTGACCCTGCCGCTCTTCATCCTCACGCTCGGGCTGATCACGCTGGTGGTCAACGCGCTCATGCTGCTGCTGACCTCGTGGCTGGCCGGGCTGTTCGACCTGAGCTTCCACGTCGAGGGCTTCTGGACCGCCGTGCTCGGCGGCCTGATCATCTCGATCGTGTCGTGGGCGCTGAACGTGGCCCTGCCCGACGAGGACTGATCCGAGGCCTACTGATCCGAGGCCTGCTGAAACAGTGCAGGCAGGAACCGTGGCACGCCGGAGAGAGAAAGAGGGAGCCGTATGAGCACCATGGGTGACGGAACCCGGGCGGTACGCGCCGGACTGCCCGAACCGGAGCAGTTCGAGCCCACCCTGCCCGGCCCGGTCTTCGCCGCGCACTTCCATCTCTCCGGTGAACCGACCGGTCCGTACACCTACGGCCGGGACACCAATCCGACCTGGACCCATCTGGAACGCGCCATCGGCGCGCTGGAGGCACCGGGGGAGCCCGTCGAGACCACGGTCTTCGCCTCCGGAATGGCGGCGATCTCGGCCGTGCTGCTGTCCCAGGTACGCACCGGCGACGTGGTGGTCCTGCCCGACGACGGCTATCAGGCCCTGCCGCTGGTGCGGGAGCAGCTGGAGGCGTACGGGGTCGAGGTGCGGACCGCGCCGACCCGTGGCGATGCCCAGCTGGCGGTCCTCGAAGGCGCCAGGCTGCTGTGGATCGAGACCCCGTCCAATCCGGGACTCGACATCTGCGACATACGTCGGCTCGTCGAGGCGGCGCACTCGGCCGGCGCGCTGGTGGCCGTCGACAACACCCTCGCCACACCGCTCGGCCAGCGCCCGCTGGAGCTGGGGGCCGACTTCTCGGTGGCCAGTGACACCAAGGGCATGACCGGGCACGGGGACATCCTGCTCGGCCATGTGACCTGCCGCGATCCGGAGCTGACAGCGGGAGTGCGGCGCTGGCGCAAGGTGGTCGGTGCCATCCCGGGCCCCATGGAGGCCTGGCTCGCGCACCGCTCGCTGGCCACGCTGGAGCTGCGGATCGACCGGCAGTGCGCCACCGCCCTGACGCTGGCGGAGGCGCTGGTCAAGCGGCCCGAGGTGACCGGGCTGCGCTATCCCGGGCTGCCCACCGACCCTTCGTATCCGAACGCCGTACGGCAGATGCGGCGCTTCGGCTCCGTGGTGTCGTTCGTACTGCCCGACCGCGAACGGGCCGAGCGCTTCCTGACCGAGCTACGGCTGGTCGAAGACGCGACGAGCTTCGGCGGTGTGCGCTCCACCGCCGAGCGCCGGGCCCGCTGGGGCGGGGACGCCGTGCCCGAGGGCTTCATCCGTTTCTCGGTCGGCGCGGAGAACCCGGCGGACCTGGTGACGGATGTGGAACGCGCACTGGACGCGGCGCTGGGCCAGGGCGTATTTCGAAAGTAGCGTCGTCCGCCCGGAGGGCGGGGCCGGGGCGGGCGCCTCGTGCCGGGGGCCCTGCGGCACAAGGGGCCCGTGGTGCTGGACCAGCTGCCGGTCGTGGAAGTCCACGAGAGCCTGCCGCTCGTCTCCCGCTACTGGGCCTCGGTCTTCGAGAGCCGGCCCGCTGTAGCGGGGTCTGTCATCGTGCCGGACCTCCGGGCGGTCCTGGAGTGCGCTGCGGCGGGCGCCGGACTCGCCGTGCTGCCGCGCTATCTGTGCGAGAGAGCGCTGGAACGGGGCGAGGTCGTGGCGCTCCTGGACCCGCCTGTACCTCCTCTGCGCACATACTTCCTGGCCGTGCGGACCGGCACGCTCGCGCTGCCCCACATCGCGCGGGCGCACGAGTGGCTGCTGCGGACCGCCGCCGACTGGTGAGCGCAGGACGGCCCGGCGCCGGTCCGGTGTTTCAGAACCGGTTCCGCGGGCCACGCTCTTGCCATGACCGAACGTCCTGTGGTCAAGCGCACCGCACGCGCCATCCTGCTCGACGGCAACGACCTGATCCTCATCAAGCGCACCAAGCCCGGGGTGGATCCCTACTGGCTCACCCCCGGTGGCGGGGTCGAGCCCGAGGACGCGACCGTCGTCGACGCCCTGCACCGCGAGGTGGACGAGGAGCTCGGCGCCAAGATCACCGATGTGGTCCCCTGTTTCGTCGACACCGTGGAGCACATCGAGGGCGGCGGGGTGAAAGGCGTGAAGGTCCAGCACTTCTTCGTCTGCCGGCTGGAATCGATGGACCCGGCCCGGCGCCACGGCCCCGAGATCGACGATCCCTGCGGGGAGTACGACATCGTGCGGGTGCCGTTCAGCCGGATGGGGATCGCCGCCGTCCACCTCGTGCCGCTGTCGCTGCGGCACTACCTGGACGGCAACATTGAGGGCGTACGCGCGATGCACGCGCCCGACCTGGGCTGACCGCCGCCGCGCCGGGTGCGACGGCGGCCGCCGTGGTCAAGCGGGCCGCTCGTGGTCAGGCGGGGCCGTCGTGGTCAGGTCCTCGATGAAGTCGTGCCGGATGCGCTCGGCGGGCATGCCGGTGCCTCTGAGCGCGTCCACGCCACTGCGGATCATGCCGGGCGGACCCGAGAGGTAGGCGTCGTACTCGTGCCACGGGCCACGCTGCCGCACCGCCTCGGGCAGCAGCAGCCCCCTCATCAGTCCTCTTCCCGTCTCCGGACCGGTGGCGACCACCGGCCGCACCGCGAGCCAGGGAAAGGTGTTCTGGAGCCGCATCATCGTGTCGATGTCGTACAGGTCGTGATCGCTGCGTGCCCCGTAGAAGACCTCCATGGGACGCCGGTGGCCATGCTCCGCGACGTCCTCGACGAGCGCCTTGATGGGGGCGATACCGGTGCCCCCGCCCAGGCAGAGCAGACCGTTGTGGGTGGAGTGGTCGACCGTCATCGAGCCCGCGGGCGGGCCGAGGCGAATCAAGTCCCCGGGCCGGGCCCGGTGCACCAGGGCACTGGAGACCCAGCCGGCCGGGACCGCCTTGATGTGAAAGGTGAGCAGGCCGTCGTGACGGGGCGCAGAGGCGAAGGAATAGTGCCGCCAGACCCGGGGCCACCAGGGGGTCTCCACGGCCGTGTACTGACCTGCGAGGAAGGGATAGGGCTGGTCGGGACGGAGCGTGAGCACCGCTATGTCACGGGTCCTGAGGTCGTGGGACACCACCTCCGCGTGCCACAGGGCGGGGGCCCACTGCTCGTCCTCGGCGGCCGCGTCAATCATGATCTGCGATATCGCGGTGTAGGCGCGCACCCAGGCCGCCTCGGTCTCGCCACCCCAGGTGGTGGTCGCGTAGCGGCTCAGGGCGCCCATGAGCGCCTCCCCCACCGCGGGATAGTGCATGGGCAGCGTGCCGTACTTGCGGTGTCCCCGGCCCAGCTCGCCGAGGTACTCAGCCAGCGCACGCGGATCGTCCAGCCGGTCGGCCGCAGTGAGGATCGCGCGAAGGAGCCGGTCGCGCTGGACATCCATCGCGACCGGGAACAGATCACGCAGTTCGGGGTGGCGTATGAAGAGCAACGCGTAGAAGTACGAGGTCGCCTGGTCCGCGACGGGCGAAATCTCGGTCAGGGTGCGATGGATCAGATCCGCGTCGGCAGATCTGTGCGATCCGTCTTCGGCCCATCCGGTGGCCGGAGCATCCATACTGTGCCTCGCCTCGTACGTCTCGTGTTCGCCTTACGCACCGAAACGGCCCGCGGTTGCTTGTCCGCGGACGCGGTCGGGCCCTGCTGACGGTCGCCGGTCGGCCACTGCCCGCGGTCCCTCGGCCCAGCATGCCTTCAGGCACCCGTGAGCGCATCCGTACCCGCCGAGGGCGGCAACTCACCGTCCGGAGAGGAATACAGAGGAGAGCCTGCTGTACGCCGAGGCCGGTACGCGCGGTCACTCCCGTTCTCAGACGCCGGATCGCCTCGCTCCCGGCACCGTGTTTCACGTGAAACCACTCAAGCGCTCCGCCCGCCGCAGCCTTCTGGTGGCACATGTCGCGGTATCCGTCGGCCGGCTGGGACTGACCGTCGGACTGCTGGCCCTCACCATCACGGCGTTCTTCACCGCGGACCCCGCCATGGCACGGGCCGCCGCCCGTGCCATGAAAGTCTCCGGGGACTGGCTGATCGTGCCGGTCGCCCTGTTCTCGCTGTTCAGCGGTCTCGTTCTGGCCCTCGGTACGCCATGGGGGCCGGCCAGGCACCGATGGGTCTGGACGAAGTTCTGGCTCACTCTGATCACCACGGTGCTGTCCGTCTTCTCCCTGCGGCCCGGCATCGACGAAGCTGCGGCCCGGCACCGCCGATGTCGACCTGGCGATCGCTCCGCCGGTGGCAACGGCGACCTACCTCTTCATCACCGCGATACCGGCGCTGAAGCCCTGGGCCCCGGCCTGGCGGCGCGGCCACCGGCTGCGCCGCCAGGCCGGGCCGCTAAAGAAGTGGACGCGCGAACACAGCGTCGGACAGCCTGACCTCCATGCCCAGCTCACTGCCCCGCCCGACAGCCGAATTGCCCCTCCGGCGCCTCACCCAGAACGACCTGGTCGCCTGCGCCGATCTCTGCGAAGATCGCGGCTGGACACGCGATGAGCACCGGTGGGGCCTGCTCCTCGCCGCCGGAACCGGCTACGGCATGGACGATCCCGGGGGCACGGGGCTGATGGCCTGTTGCGTGGTGACCTCCTACGGTCCGCGGCTGGCCGCCATCGGCATGCTGCTCGTCGCGAAGCGTTACGCGCGGCAGGGGGTCGCTCGGCATCTGATGAACCAGGTGATCGCCGATTGCGGAGACACACCCCTCAGCCTCTACGCGACAGCCTCAGGGCAACCGCTGTACGAGCAGCTCGGCTTCTCGGTCGTGGGCCGCTCCCAGCGGGTCACCGGCTTTTTCCGGCCGGCCGGAGACAGATCCGCCGTGACCGTGCGCCCGGCCACGGCGGAGGATCTGCACGCCATGGTCCAGCTGGACTCGGACGTCTTCGGAACCGACCGGACCCATGTCCTCGCCCGGCTGCCCGTGTACGCCGACCACATCCGGGTTGCCCAGGACGGGAGACGACTCATCGGATACGCAGCGGCCTGGCCGAGCGACGGGGCGCATGTGGTCGGCCCGCTGATCGCGCGCGACACCGCCACGGCTCAGGCACTCGTCGCCTCTCTCGCGGAGGCGACCGACCGGCCCCTGCGCGCGGACATCGACGCGCGCCACACCGAACTGCTCGACTGGTTCGAGGAGTCCGGTCTGCGGCCCGGCTCCGTGACCACGGTGATGACCCACGGGGTCTCTGACCTGCCGGGCGACTGGACCCGTCGCTACGCACCACTGACCGTGGCGACAGGCTGATCGAGGAGAGCTACGCGGCCCGAGGAGTGCGTCGGACGAGAGCCTGCACGGCGGCCGACGCGAAACCGTGATGCTGGTCGGGGGCGCCTCCACCGACGCCGATGGCACCGATGAGCCGGCCGTCGCGGTGGACGGGAACACCCCCGGCGATGAAGAGCAACGACCGGTCGAGGGCGGTGGGCAGTGCGCGGAAGAGCCCGCCGGGCTGGACGGCGTCGACGAGGTCGGCCGTGGGGGCGTTGAGCTGGAGAGCTGTGTACGCCTTACGGGTGCTGGTCTCGCCGGCAACGAGGACGGCCCGGTCGTCCCCGCCGGAAGGCCAGGCGCCCTGCTCGCCCAGGCCCGGACGGCCAATGACAGCGCGCTGCGCGCGACGTTGGCAAGGCCGCGAAGTCGCCCGAACTGGCACCGCTGGTCAGGGCGGTCGGGGAACTGAAGGCCCCTGTGCAGGTCGTCTGAGTCGCTCCGTGGTCGCGAGGGGCCCGCGAGGCCGGGCAAATTCCCGCGCCGCCCGGATGATCTGCGTACCCTGCCGATCATGAGCGATCTGGAAATACGGGCGGCTGCCCTCGACGACATCCCCGCGATCGTGGCCATGCTCGCCGACGATCCGCTGGGTGCACAGCGTGAGTCGCCGGACGACCTCGCCCCGTACCACGCCGCGTTCCGGCGGCTGGTGGACGACTCGAACCAGCATCTGGTCGTCGCGGTGCGTGAGGGCCGCGTTGTCGGAACCCTGCAGCTGACCGTGATTCCCGGTCTTTCCCGGCGCGGCTCGACCCGCTCGGTCATCGAGGGGGTACGCATCCATACCGATGAACGCGGCAGCGGCCTCGGCACCCTGCTGATCGAGTGGGCCGTGAACGAATCCCGGCGCCAGGAGTGCCAGTTGGTGCAACTGACGTCCGATGCGACCCGGACCGACGCCCATCGCTTCTACGAGCGGCTCGGATTCACCGCCAGCCATGTGGGCTTCAAGCTCGCACTCTGATCGCACTTCGGAATCCGGAAGAGGGACGTCCATGCACCGCATCAGTGACGAGCAGCGCAGGATCAGGCTCGGCCGTCGCCATCTCCTGGCCCCGTTCCTGCGAGCCGCTTCCCCGGTCTCCGTTGCCGATGCGGTCGTAGCGCTGCACGCAACAGATGCCGCCACCGTCTTCCTCTCCACCTGTGCCCGGCTGTCCGAGGCGGGCGTCGTCCCGGTGGAGCAGGCACTCTACGGGGACGTCTCACTGGTCCGGCAGCTCTCCATGCGGAACACCCTCTTCGTTGTATCGCGGGAACTCGCCCCCTGCATCGACGCGTCGAACGCCCGGGCTGTGGCTGCCAAGGAACGCCGGACCTTCCTCAAGCACCTCGCGGACGACGGCAACGGCCTGGACGAGCGCTGGCTCGCCGATGCCGAACAGCAGACCCTGGCCGCTCTATCCGACCGCGGCACCGCCACCGGCACCGAACTCTCCGCCGCCGTGGCCGCTCTGCGTACGAAGATCACCGTCTTCCCCGGCAAGAAGGCCGAGGGCGTACAGGGCGTCGCCTCCCGTGTCATCCGGATCCTGGCGGCCGAAGGCCGTATCCGCCGGGACCGGCCGCGCGGTTCCTGGACCTCCAGCCAGTTCCGCTGGACAGCCTCCAAGCCCTGGCCGTACGACGACCCCGCGCAGGCACGGGCCGAGCTGACCCGGCGATGGCTCCGCTCCTACGGCCCGGCGACCGAGGCCGATCTCAAGTGGTGGACGGGCTGGGGGTTGGGACAGGCCCGCAAGGCGCTGGCAGCCGTCGGAGCCGAGGAGGTCCGGCTGGACAACGGAACCGTGGGACGGGTGCTGCCGCAGGACATGGAGCCGGAACCGGCCCCAGAACCCTGGGCCGCACTGCTTCCAGGGGATGGGCCGATCGCGGGTTCCACCTGCCGACCGGGCACCGGGAGGCTCTCTTCGACCGGTCCGGCAACATCGGCCCGACCGTGTGGTGGAACGGTCGGATCGTGGGCGGCTGGGCCCAGCGAGCCGACGGTGAGCCGGTCTGGCGGCTGTTGTCCGACATCGGCCGGGACGCTTCCGCCGCGATCGAAGCGGAAGCGTCCCGGTTCTCGCAATGGGTGGGTCCGGCACGGGTCACTCCGCGCTTCCGTACCCCACTGGAACGGGAGTTGACAGCCTGAACCGGCCCACCCCCTCCCGTTTCACGTGAAACGTAACGCTCAGGCTCCCAAGCCCCGCCATCCGCCTTCGTCCACACCGCCGGGAACGGCCGCGGCCGGGTCGTAGGGCTCTCGCGTGAAGACGAACGAACCCAGATCGAGATGGTTCACGCTGCCGTCGCTGTTCCGGACCACACGCAGCGTCTCCCCCGCGTAGTAGCCGTCAAGACCGATCCAAGTGCCGTCGGGCTGTGCGGTGAACCGGGCGCCGCGGCCGGCACCCTGCAGGGGCGCGAGCTCCAGCCCACCGTCCGAGGCCATCCGCAGGACGTGCGGGCGCGTACCCCAGTACCAGGGACCGGTCAGCGCGAGAAGCTCGGCATCCACCTCCGGCAGCGGGCGCCAGGGCTCGGGGATGCGGGGCTCGGAATCGGCCACGATGCTCACGAGGTCGGCGGCCAGGCCACCGATCATCAGCCCCGACGTCGTGTTGGTGAGCGCGACGGCCGCCACGTCGTCCTCGACGCTGATCCACAGGGCGGCCAGGAATCCGGGCAGCGAGCCCGTATGTCCGATGAGCGTGCGGCCTCCGATGTCCACCACCTGAAGGCCCAGGCCGTAAGCGAAGTTCCAGTCGCCGTGCTCGGTCGGTGCGGAAGGCCCGCGCATCTGCGCCACGGAGTCGGCGCAGAGCACCTGGTCGTCCCCCTCGGCCAGGAGCATCGCCAAGCGCAGAAGGTCGTCGACGGTGGACCAGAGCTGGCCTGCCGGGGCCATCAGCCCGAGATCCTCGGCCGGCTCGGGCAGCATGACATCGGCCCAGGGATGCACGGCCCAGCCACCAGCGTGCGGCGCCTGCGGGTGAAGGCTCGTGCGGTGCATGCCGAGCGGTTCCAGGATCTCGCGTCGCAACACCTCTCCCCAGCTCGCCCCGCGCACCTTCTCGACCAGGGCGCCCAGCAGCGTGTAGCCGGGGTTCGAGTAGTGGTGACGGTGCCCGGGACTGTGCATCCGCGTCTGTTCGCCGAGCACATCGGCCAGCTCGGGCCGCAGCGTGCCCGGGGTCCGCTCCCACCAGGGTCCGGGCGACTCGGCACCAAGTCCCGCGCTGTGTCCCAGCAGTTGGTGGATGGTCACATCACCGACGCCGGTGCCGGCCAGATGCTTTTCCAGCGGATCGTCCAGGTCGATAAGGCCCTCGTCACGCAGGCGCAGGACCAGCACCGCGGTGAAGGTCTTGGTGAGGGAACCGATCCTGAACTGTGTGTCGTTGTCGGGAGCATGGCCGTCCACGCAACTACGGGATCCGCTCCAGACTGTCCGCCCCTGCCGCTGTACCGCGGCGACGACCGAGGGCGCACGGCCTTCCGACTGCGCGGTGGCGATGCGGTGCAGCAGAGCACGCTGCGTCCCCGGGAGCAACTGTTCGGATGTGAAGGTCATGCTCAAACAACTACCCGCAGAACCAAGCGGTGGCGAGTGCATTTCACCGCCCCCGGTCCCGGCCCGAAGTCCTGCAACGGGTTTCGGCCCGGTTCACATCGATGCCGATGTGCTCCGCCAGAACCAGAGCCTTCCGCAGTGCCCACCCACAGACCCACGCCCACGCTCTGTTCTGCCGATGGTGAAGACCGGCCCGACCGGGCTCGGCCATCACTACGGTCCGGTCTCATGACGACGATCACCACACGCACGATCGAATACCCGGCCGACGGCCTGACGATGGTCGGGCATCTCGCGCTCCCCACCGGTGCCGACCGCCGGCCCGCAGTCCTGATCGGGCCCGAGGGGCCCGGCCTGAACGACTTCCAGCGTCTCCGGGCCGACGCCCTCGCTGAACTGGGATACGTGGCGCTGGCCTTCGACATCAACGGTGGGCGCTGGTTCACCGACCCGCAGGAGATGCTGGCGCACGTGACCCCGCTGCTCGCCGATCCCGACCGGATGCGGGGTATCGGCCATGCGGCACTCGATGTGCTGCGTGCCGAACCGCGGACCGACCCCGACCGGATCGCCGCCATCGGCTACGGCACCGGGGGAGCGATCGCGCTGGAACTCGGGCGCGACGGCGTCGGCCTGCGGGCGATCGGGACGGTCAACGCACTGACCACGGGCCGACCGGGCGAAGCGGCGCGCATCCGTTGCCCCGTGTGGGCGGGGGTCGGATCGGAGGACCCGATCATGCCCGCTGAGCAACGGGACGCCTTCGCCGCCGAGATGCAGGCCGCGGGCGTCGACTGGCGCCTCGTGGTCTACGGCGGAGCCCAGCACGCCTTCCACCACCCGCCGGTCGACCAGACCGTGCTCCCCGGCGTCGGCTACCACCCGCAGCACGCGCAGCGGGCCTGGCACGACATCGTCGGCCTGCTCGCCGAGTGCCTGCCCGTCACGGAGTGAGCCGGAGCCTCAGGACTGCCGTCGTCACGGCCGCTTGTAGGTTCTCAGGCTCCGTGTCATACGCCGGTGACTGTGACCTGCGGTTCAGGCCGGCATCTCACGCCGTGTCCGCCGTGGGCCGTCTCAACCTCCCTGTCATCTCTCCAGCTCTGCTGTTCGATGCAAGGCTGACCTGCGACATGACATCGACCTGAGACTGCGGCGGAGATGACACAGGATTTGAGACCCCACAAAAGCTGCAGGGTCTCAAATCCCGTGACATGTTGATCGAGTAGAGCATCACCGCGTCGTCGGCGTCGCTGTCGGCCTCGGCGTCGGGGTCTCAGCCGACCAGCGAATCCCCGGGTTGTCTCACGGGATGTAATGCGGCCTGAGTCTCACTTCCACGGCACTTCATCAATTTCCGCGCGCTTTGGTGAGGCTGCGTCATCTCAACACGTCAGCGCCGACCTGGTGCTATGGCCGGTCCGGCCCTTCGGCACACGTCATCTCGAGATGCGGGCTTCGATGCCGTCGAGCAGGAAGTCGAGGCCGATCCGGAAGGTGTGGTCGGCGTCCAGGTGGGCGGCATCGCGCACCACCGTGGCCAGCGCGGGGAATCGGCCAGTGGCGAAGGTTCGCTCCATATAGGGTCCGAGTGAGGCCTGCCAACGCTTCTCGTCCATCCCGGTGGCCCGCTCGGCACGCCGCTCGGCGATCTCCCGACGCACCGCGCCGATCACGTACGCGTTGACTGCGGCGACCACCGGCATGATGGCGTCCACGTCGATGTCGCCCAGTGCGGCCACCACGGTCTCCCCACTGGCCAGCGCGTGCGGCCCGAGCTGGGGCCGGCCACCCAGTAGATCGGCGAGCCATTCGTGCTCGTGAGCGGCGTGCCGAGTGGCTTCGGCAAGAGACCGGAGCACCTCCCGCCAGCCGTCTCCGACCGGCCGGATCTCGGCGTGGGCGGCGTCGACCATCAGGTCGAGCAACTCCTCCTTGCTGGCGATGTAGCCGTACAGCCGCATCGGACGGACGTCCAGTGCGGTGGCGACCTTGCGCAGCGACACCGCGTCCAGGCCGTCCGCGTCGGCCAGCTGGACCGCCGCTCGCACGATCCGTTCCCGGCTCAACGGGGCCGGCACGGGTCGATTCGGCGGCTCCGGCCGCTCCCACACCAACATGCCGCTGACAATACACCGCAGCGATACAGTGTATCGACACGTACGGTGTATCGAGAGAGGCAACCATGACCATCGCCATTGTCGGAGCCGGCTTGGGCGGCTTGGCCCTTGCCCGGGTACTGCACGTGAACGGCATCGACGCCGTCGTGTATGAACGCGAATCGTCACGCGGTGCGCGCGGCCAGGGCGGCATGCTCGACATCCACTCCGGCCAGCGGGCGCTGCGCGAGGCCGGTCTGATCGACCACTTCTACGCGATTGCCCGTGGTGAAGGCCAGGACATGCGTCTTCTCGAGCCGGATGGCACCCTGCTGCTCCAGGAGGACACGCCCGACGACGCCCCGCTTGAGCGACCCGAGGTCGACCGCGCCGATCTGCGCAACCTGCTGCTGGATTCCCTCCCCGAAGACGTGGTGCGCTGGGGGCACGCGTTCAGATCCGCCGACAACGGCCTGCTGTACTTTGCCGACGGCAGCAGTGCGACGTATGACCTGCTGGTCGGCGCGGACGGCGCGCAATCCCGGGTCCGCGCGCTGCTCACCGATGCCCGCCCGGCGCATATCGGCCAGAACGTCGTCGAGGTCGGCATTCCCGACATCGACCGCACGCACCCCGACCTCGCGGCGATGGTCGGGCGCGGCAACTACTGGGTGCTCGGCAACGGACTGTCCCTGGCGGCGCAGCGCAACGGCGACGGCCGCGTTCGCATCGGCCTCAGCTTCTACAACACTTCTGAGGACTGGTTCGCTACCAGCGGGATCCCGTTCGACGACCCGGCCGCCGCCCGGGCACGACTGATCGACCTGCTCCCCGGCTGGGACTCACGGTTCACCGCGCTGATCGCGGCCTGCGACGACACGGTCGTGCCACGGTCCATCAGCACTCTCCCGGTCGGCCTGACCTGGCCGTCGATGCCAGACGTCACACTGCTCGGCGATGCCGCGCACCTGATGCCGCCGGTGGGAGAGGGCGCCAACATGGCGCTGCTCGACGGCGCGCTGCTCGGTCTCGCTCTGGCCGCGCACCCGGACGACTTTCCCGCCGCCATCAAAGAATACGAACGCGAGATGTTCGAACGCACCAGCGCTGCCGCCCGGATGTCCGCGGACATACAGGAATTGCTGATGTCGCCGGACGCCGCCCAGAAAATGCTCGCATTCTTCCAGCCTGACTGAAGGTAACCAAATACGATCAGGAAACCGGTCATCCAGCGACGCGATCACGAACTCCAGCGCGATCTCCACCCATCAGCCATCGGCCCTGTCGAAGGGACGCGCCTCGGCAGGGCCGCCGCCACGGAGCCGGCTTCCCCGTGTCGGCGGAAGTCGGCGACCCACCGTCGAACCGTGCGATCAGTCACCCCGGGTTCCGCAGCCCCCGCCGCGGATCGTGGCATGTGCCCGAGATTCCCCAAGGTCTGCTCGATTCCCCACCCGGTTGAGCGGTGATCGATGAGGTCGGGGCGGCACCCCGGACCGCCTTGGCTCAGCCCAGCGTGTCCATCAGGGCGGTGACGTAGGCATCCAGCCGCTCCTCCACAGCTCGCGTCGTCAGCTCTGTCCTCCCTGCCTCCCGCCATGGCTGCGCCACCGACTGCACTTCTTCTGAGCACGCCAGCCCGTCCCGCACCCGCCAGTACAGCCGCTCGCTCGCGGTCGCGGCCAGCACCCCGCCGGCCTCCTCGTACGCCTCGGCGAACCGCAGCCCCCACGCCGGGCCGTGCAGCAGCGCGAGATTGGTGGAGCAGTGCGCCACATCGAGATCCGCCGGGCCCCAGGAAGCCGCTGCCCAGTCGACGACGCCGGTGATCCGGGCACCTGCCGGCCTTGGGTGCGGCACGTCGAACAGCACGTTGCCGGGTTGGAAGTCCCGGTGCAGGAATCGCCCTTCATAGGGCGGCGCGGGCTTGCGGATCACGTCGATCGCCGCAGCCCATGCCGCCACGTCGGCGCCCTTCGGGATCACGACGGTGTCGGCGGTCGTCAACGCCACATACTCCGGGGGCCGCTCGGCGGGTCGCAGCCCGTGGATCGCCACGAGTTGACGGGCCAGCAGAGGAACGCGCATCTCCAACCCCTCATCGTCGAGGACCGTCCGGCCCGCCAGATGTGTCATAAGGAGCGATGGATACTCGCAATGCGCAGCGGTCGGATCAACCGCGACCAGTCCAGGAGCCGGCACGCCGGTCCCCGTGAGCAGGGTCAGAGCGCCGGCCTCCCTGTTCAGCCACTCCTCGGCGTGCTCCACGTAGAACGGGTCGACGAAACTCCGCAGCACCAGGTGACGAGTGCCTCCGCCCCGCGTGCCAATGGTCAGCCTCCGCATTTCGGCAGTGATGCCGCCGTGCAGTGTCTCGGTTCTGACGATCAGTTCGCCGATCTCCAGGTGCTGGCTCACCCAAGCCAGTGTCAACGGTCGAACAGCTGCCGCGTCATCATGGTTGATCACCGTGCCACCTCATCGTCCGGACGGCGATACGCGCGAAAGGCATCCGGAAGATGGCGTCCTGATCGCCGAGCTGCTTGTGTCGGGAGAGTTCGAAGGGGCCGCGTGACGGCAGTGGCCAGGGTTTCTCGATCCCGTGTCGGATCGACCGGTCAGACGACATCGCGACTGAGAAAATGACACGGGATCTGAGAACCGACAAACGCTGTCGTCAGGTCTGCGCCATGTCGACGAAGCGCGAGTAGTGGCCCTGGAAGGCCACCGTGATCGTCGCCGTCGGACCGTTACGGTGCTTGGCCACGATCAAGTCGGCCTCGCCGGCGCGGGGGGACTCCTTCTCGTACGCGTCCTCGCGATGCAGCAGGATCACCATGTCGGCGTCCTGCTCGATGGATCCCGATTCACGCAGGTCGGAGACCATCGGCTTCTTGTCCGTGCGCTGCTCGGGGCCACGGTTCAGCTGGGAGAGCGCGATGACCGGGAGCTGAAGCTCCTTCGCCAGCAGCTTGAGGTTTCGGGACATGTCCGAGACCTCCTGCTGGCGGCTCTCGGCGCGCTTCGAGCCGCCGGACTGCATCAGCTGGAGGTAGTCGATGACCACGAGCTTGAGGTCGTTGCGCTGCTTGAGACGGCGGCACTTTGCCCGGATCTCCATCATGGAGAGGTTCGGGGAGTCGTCGATGTAGAGCGGGGCGGCCGAGACATCCGGCATCCGGCGGGCCAGTCGCGTCCAGTCCTCGTCGGTCATGGTGCCGGAGCGCATGTGGTGCAGCGCCACCCGCGCCTCGGCAGAGAGCAGACGCATCGCGATCTCGTTGCGCCCCATTTCGAGGGAGAAGATCACGCTGGGCAGGTTGCTCTTGATCGAACAGGCTCGGGCGAAGTCGAGGGCCAGCGTGGACTTACCCATGGCGGGGCGGGCAGCGATGACGACCATCTGGCCCGGGTGCAGGCCGTTCGTCAGAGCGTCGAGGTCGGTGAAGCCGGTCGGAACCCCGGTCATCTCGCCGCTGCGCGAACCGATCGCCTCGATCTCGTCGAGTGCGCCCTCCATGATGTCGCCGAGCGGCAGGTAGTCCTCGCTGGTGCGCTGCTCGGTGACGGCGTAGATCTCGGCCTGCGCGGAGTTCACGATGTCGTCGACATCGCCGTCGGCCGCGTATCCCATCTGCGTGATCTTCGTGCCGGCTTCGACGAGCCGCCTCAGGACCGCCCGCTCGTGAACGATCTCCGCGTAGTACGAAGCGTTGGCCGCGGTCGGCACGGACTGGACGAGGGTGTGCAGATATGGTGCCCCGCCCACCTTGGTGATCTCGCCGCGCTTGACCAGTTCGGCCGCCACCGTGATCGGGTCGGCCGGCTCGCCCTTGGCATAGAGGTCGAGGATCGCCTGGTAGACGGTCTCGTGAGCGGGACGGTAGAAGTCGTGGCCCTTGAGGACCTCCACGACCTCGGCGATGGCGTCCTTGGACAGGAGCATGCCCCCGAGTACCGACTGCTCGGCGTCGAGGTCCTGGGGCGGCACCCGCTCGAAACCGGGAGAGCCGCCGTCCCATCCGCCGCTCTCCCTGCCGCGCTCGTGCTGCTCACCGCGGTCCCGGCCTTCACCACGACGCTGCCGGGAGACGGGCAGACGGTCACTGGGACCGGCCTCGGCCCAGGGGTCGTCCAAAGGCTCGGGAATGCTCACCGGGCCGCCTCCTCCCGTCCGCTCCGCGGACCTCGCCATGCCACTCTTTCTTACGGCACAGCACCGACAAACAAGACGCCCGACTCCGGTTCCGGCGCATCGAGTTCTGCATGGTTCCAAGACGGGAACGGGGTGCGGGCGCCGGTCCACGGTAGGCCGCTCGGCACCGTCAGCCAATCTGGTTATCCACAGGGCATGTGGACGACCGACCAGATGCTGTGGAGAACTCCGCAGAACCTGTGCACGGAGCGGGGGACAGCACTGTGGACAAACTCATAGGGTCCACACCATCACCGCGCTGACCTGGCCTTTCCCCATCCACGGGCTGTGGGGGAGAAAAACTTTCCACCTCGGCTCAAGATCACGACAAACGGCACGCGGGAGAACCCCGGACACCAGCAAATGTAAGGACTACTCAGCCATTGCATCCATTACCTGTGGAAGATTAGATTGACCCTCATGATCCAGGCCCCGGCACCACCGCCTACCAGTCGCCGACAGCACGACCGCGAGATCATCTCGCTCGCCGTCCCCGCCTTCGGCGCACTCGTCGCCGAGCCGCTCTTCGTCATGGTCGACAGCGCCATCGTCGGCCATCTCGGCACCCCGCAGCTGGCCGGCCTGGCCGTCGCCGCCGCCCTGCTGACCACCGCCGTCAGCATCTTCGTCTTCCTCGCGTACGCCACCACCGCGGCGGTGGCACGACGGGTCGGGGCGGGCGATCTGACCTCTGCGATCCGACAGGGCATGGACGGCATCTGGCTGGCGCTCCTGCTGGGCCTCGTCGTCATCGCCGTCACCCTTCCCACGGCCCCCTGGCTGGTGGACGTCTTCGGGGCCTCCGACACGGCGGCCCCCTACGCGATCACGTATCTGAGGATCTCCAGCCTCGGCATCCCGGCCATGCTCGTGGTGATGGCCGCGACCGGTGTCCTCCGCGGCCTGCAGGACACCAGGACTCCGCTGTACGTCGCCGTCGGAGGCTTCGCGGCCAACGGAGCCCTCAACGCCGGACTGGTCTACGGTGCCGGTCTCGGCATCGCCGGATCGGCGTGGGGCACCGTGATCGCACAGGTCTCGATGGCCGCCGCCTATCTGATCGTGGTGGTACGAGGGGCGCGACGGCACGGCGCCTCGCTGCGCCCCGATGCCGCGGGTATCAGGGCCGGTGCTCAGGCAGGCGTTCCACTGCTGGTCCGTACGCTTTCGTTGCGCGCCGTCCTGCTGATCGCCACGGCCGTCGCCGCCCGCCTCGGCGACACCGAGATCGCCGCGCACCAGATCATCCTGTCTCTCTGGAGCCTGACGGCCTTCGCCCTCGATGCCATCGCCATCGCCGGCCAGGCGATCATCGGCCGCTACCTGGGAGCCGATGACGCCAAGGGCGCACGCGAGGCATGCCGCCGCATGGTGCAGTGGGGCATCGTTTCCGGGGTGGTTTTCGGGGCACTGATCGTCCTCGCCCGTCCGCTGTTCGTGCCCCTGTTCACCAGCGACCGGTCCGTGCAGGACGCCCTTCTCCCTGCGCTGCTGGTGGTCGCACTGTCCCAGCCGATCGCCGGCGTGGTCTTCGTCCTGGACGGGGTGCTGATGGGCGCCGGGGACGGCCCGTACCTCGCCTGGGCCATGCTCGTCACGCTCGCGGTCTTCGCCCCGGTCGCGCTGCTGGTGCCGGTGATCGGTGGCGGCCTGACAGCGCTGTGGTGGGCAATGACCCTGATGATGGCCGTCCGCCTGGTGACGCTCTGGCTGCGCACTCGCTCCGGCAGGTGGATCGTCACCGGCGCCACGCGCTGAGTCACCGGCCGTGGCCCGTTTCACGGCCGTGGGCCCGTTTCACGTGAAACCGTGAAACGGGGTAGGCGCGGCAACGAGGCAACGGGAAGGCCACGAAACCCGGCCGGGACCGCGCGGCCAGAAACGTCGAAGGGCCGCACCCCGCGGGGTGCGGCCCTTCGACTGCTCAGGTGAGCTGTGCCCTTAGGCAGCAACGACCTCGATGCCGAGGTTCGCAGCGACCTCGGGGTGCAGACGCACGGAAACCTGGTGTCCGCCGAGCGTCTTGATCGGCGAGCCGAGCTCGACGCGACGCTTGTCGACGTCGGGGCCACCGGCGGCCTTGATCGCCGAGGCGATGTCGGCCGGGGTCACGGAGCCGAAGAGACGGCCGGCGTCGCCGGAACGAACGGCCAGACGGACCTTCACAGCCTCGAGCTTGGCCTTGATCTCGTTGGCCTGCTCGATCGTGGCGATCTCGTGGATCTTGCGGGCGCGGCGGATCTGCGCCACGTCCTTCTCGCCACCCTTGGTCCAGCGGATGGCAAAGCCACGCGGAACCAGGTAGTTACGGGCGTACCCGTCCTTGACGTCGACGACGTCGCCCGCAGCACCGAGGCCGGAGACCTCGTGGGTGAGGATGATCTTCATGATTCGGTCACCCTTCCCTTATCGCGCGGTGGACGTGTAGGGCAGCAGCGCCATCTCACGGCTGTTCTTGACTGCCGTGGCGACATCACGCTGGTGCTGCGTGCAGTTGCCGGTCACGCGGCGGGCACGGATCTTGCCGCGGTCGGAAATGAACTTCCGCAGCATGTTCGTGTCCTTGTAGTCCACGTACTGGGTCTTGTCCTTGCAGAACGCGCAGACCTTCTTCTTAGGCTTGCGCACAGGCGGCTTCGCCATGGTGTTTCTCCTGTGTGATCAAGAAGTGGGGGTACGAGCTGCCCTAGAAGGGGGGCTCGTCCGAGTAGCCGCCGCCGGAGCCGCCGGAGCTTCCGCCCCAGCCGCCTCCGCCGCCCTGCTGACCCCCGCCCTGCTGACCGCCGGACGGCGCACTCGTGGCCCACGGGTCGTCGGCGGGAGCGCCGCCACCACCCTGCTGGCCACCACCGGGACCGCCGCCCCAGTTGCCGCCGCCCTGCTGGCCGCCGTATCCACCCTGGCCACCACGACCGGTGGTCTTGGTGACCTTGGCCGTGGCGTTCTTCAGGCTGGGGCCGACTTCCTCGACATCCAGCTCGTAGACCGTGCGCTTGACGCCCTCGCGGTCTTCGTACGACCGCTGCTTCAGCCGGCCCTGCACGACAACGCGCATGCCTCGCTGGAGCGACTCGGCGACGTTCTCCGCCGCCTGCCGCCAGACCGAGCAGGTGAGGAACAGGCCTTCGCCGTCCTTCCACTCATTGGTCTGCCGGTCGAAGATGCGGGGAGTGGACGCGACACGGAACTTCGCGACCGCCGCACCGGACGGGGTGAAGCGCAGCTCGGGGTCGTCGACGAGATTGCCGACGACCGTGATGACGGTCTCGCCTGCCATGGATGAACCTCTCGGCGGGGATTGCTTCTGGCTGCTTGCTGCTACTCGAACCCGATGACCACTGAGCTAGATGCTCAGTGGGACTCGGGACGGAGGACCTTGGTCCGGAGGACCGACTCGTTCAGGTTCATCTGGCGGTCGAGCTCCTTGACGACCGCAGGCTCGGCCTGCAGGTCGATGACCGAGTAGATGCCCTCGGGCTTCTTCTTGATCTCGTAAGCGAGACGACGACGGCCCCAGGTGTCGACCTTCTCGACCTTTCCGTTGCCCTCACGGACGACGGAGAGGAAGTTCTCGATCAGCGGGGAGACAGCGCGCTCCTCGAGATCGGGGTCGAGGATGACCATCACCTCGTAGTGACGCATGTGGAACCCACCTCCTTTGGACTCAGCGGCCACGGTCGTTCCGTGGCAGGAGGGTCGTGATGCGTGAGCAACAGTGTCTTCCGAGTAGAACAGCCGCCACTGACAACACCCTCCACAGGGAGGGGGCCGACGCGCTGGCCTGGGCAGACACCGGTGCAGACCGTACAGAGTACCCGCACACCGGCTTCCGGTTGAAATCCGGTGCCCATAAGACGCAATCTGGACACAACGGGCGTGACCGACGCCACTGTGCGCTTCATTCGGCCAGGAGGTACTCCATGGCACAGGCAATACGACCCCGTCCCCGTGTCTCCCTTCTCGCCACGGACGGCAAGCCCCATCCCCGCCAGCAGGTCCTGGTGGCGGTGACGCTGGTCCTCGGTGCGCTCGCCTTCGTGACAGCGATGTTCCACAACCTGCATCTGATCAGCTCGTGGGCCGGACTCATCGGGATCCTGGCGGGTGCGTACGGGCAGTACATCTCGGTGACCACGCGTGAACGGTTCCCGCTGATCGTGGGCATGGGCGCAGCCGCCATCGGCTTCTTCCTGGGCATGGCCCACGGCGGCCTCTTCGGTGGCGTGGTGGGCTGACGCACGGCGGACAGCAGATGGTCCACGTCCGGTAGCAGGACGGAGGAAACGGCGCGAGGCCCCTGCAGGGGCCTCACCGTCGAGTACAAAGTGAATCTTCTCGCACCCGCCGCCGGCGACCACATCGAAGCGATCGGGACCGTCCTGAAGTCCGGAC
>NZ_JBSFET010000027.1:0-78613 GCF_053594575.1 Streptomyces sp. NPDC001880 | reverse complement strand
GACATCGTCACGTTCATCGTGAACCAGGGCGCCCAGATCGTGGAGTTCGTCAACGCCGTCCTGGACGCGGTCATCGCCATCGCCAACGGCGGCGCGGCAGGCGTCCCGAAGATGGTCGAGGCCGCCCTCGCCGCCAGCGTCCCGCTCCTCATCGGCTTCCTCGCCTCACTCCTCGGGATCGGCTCCCTCGCCAACAAGGTCAAATCCGTCTTCCACGCCGTATCCCGACCCGTCAACCGCGCCATCGACAAAATCGTCAACTTCATCGCCAAAAAGGGCAAAGCCCTCTGGAACAAACTCAAAGGAAAGAAGGGGGATCCTCACGACCCCAAGGCCGGGAAGTCTCAGAAAGAGCTTGCACAACTGGCCCGCAAGGCGGCAGAGGAGGCCACCCGCCGGGTCGCGGGCGGAGTTTCGCCGACCCAGGCGAAGTCCATACTGCGCGAGATAGAGAGCCGCTACAAGCGCCAGGGACTAACCAGTCTTTCCTTTGTCACTGGGACCCACGGTAAAACTTCTGTTCGCATTCGAGCGAAGGTGAACCCGGAATACTCCGCCTCCGACATGGACACCGTGTCGCTACCTGGAGACAAGTTCGCAGAACTCCCTTGGATCCATGAGGTAAGGGGCTGGGCAACACTGAACGAGGCTGCGGCAAAGATGGAAATAAATCCCAGCGGAGGTACTGATAAGAAGAAGGAGTGGGCGCCGCCCACCTATGCACGAGGCATCATTTCATGGAGCGGCAAGAGCATGGCACAGAGCAGGAACACAAAGACGTTCGAGAGCAGCAACATGGAGGCTTCGGACAAGAAATTCATGCGAAGTTATTCCGAGGCTCATGGAGAGGAAAAAGTTATTCAGGCGTTCGACCGGCTGCTCTGGGGAGACTACGGAGAGGGCAGATTGGAAGGCGTTGTCATCAATATGGACCTGTTCATCAACAGAAGCTCCTGCGTGAACTGTGCAGATTTTATCGCAGAGTTTGTCAGGAAACTTGAGCAGCGCGGGGCCACTGTCACCGCCAAGGCCAACGTAACAGCTCCGTACCGAGGCGGGTCAGTCATCAGCGAAGAGGTACGGGAGCGGAACGGCAACCTCATCAAACAGTTCGCCAGCAAATCACTTATCACTCACGAACAGCTTGAGAAGGCCCGCGCCGAGGCGCAGAAGAAGAATCCGTCCAAGCCACTGCCGGAGCCGAAGGTCAGGCGTTTCTGGGGAACAAGCGAGGAGGACTCGCGCAAGCGCATCGAGGAAGTTCAGGAGGAATACAAAAAAGCACAGAAGGATATAGCCGAACAGACCGGAGAGAACGCCGGTGCCGCCAACCCGCCGCCAGTCCCGGACGAACTGCGATGGCATCAACTGCGTGGGACGAATGATACACAGAAGCTGGGCGTGGCCATTCTCGAAAAGGCGGGCGTGCAAGTTCACGCAATAACCATTGATTCGATTCGCTCAACAAACTTTAACGATCAAGAGATTTCCGCCTTCGACAGCAGCGCCGACCCCTCTGCAGCGGAGATCGCGGAACTCGCGGCACGACGACCGGACTACCAGTCCCTGGACACGAGCGGCGGGGTCGACAAAACGGAGCAGCAGATGAAAATCCTCCGCAAGCAACTCAAGGATCGCGCAAAACAGGTGAACGACTTGGTGGCCGACAAGAGGATTCAGGAAATCCGGAAACAGGCTCAGGAGCGCAAGGAAGCGGAACAGAAAGCGGCACAGGATCTGATGTCGGGCGGGTGAACCCGCACCTCAGAATACGCGATAGTCGTCGGCACTGATCTGCTCGATGATCCAGCACCAGAACGCGGACGCAGTGTCCCAGGAAACCTCATCGGATTCCCGCAGCACATCGGAAAGCTCTTCGCGCTGGATTGCTACATCTTCTTCGTCGAGAAAATCGAAACGTTCACGTTCCGACTCCAGCACGCAAAGAGCCTCGACATACTTGTCGATCGACGTGTTGATCCGGCGGATAATGTCGGCTTCGGGAACTGTGTAGTAGACATCTCCAGTGCCAGGCTCGACAAGGATGTCTCCGGTGCCCGCGAAACCGATCCTATACATTGCTCGAATTCGCCCATCCGATTCGATGCCGACTTCTTCGCAATGCTCATTGTACGTCTTCACCCCCTCTTCCAGGCCAGGCACGGAAGAGATCGCATCCAGCAAGTTCCTGGGGAGTCCAGTGTGCATAAGGGTTTGACCGGCAGGGTGCCGCCGGAGTTCCTCCGGGACCACTTCCGCGGGAAGGAGCACCGTATCTTCTCCGAAAACTTCTACGAGACGCTCGCGGGAGATCATTTCTGCCCTTCTGATGCATTCCGTCGAAATCGGCGTAAAAGGAAGAGGTAAAGCCGGGTACGGGCAGTCCTGTACTCCAGCGCCACCGCGGAAAGCCCACTGCTCGGCGGCCCGATTTGAGTGTAGTCAGATGCTGTCGCTTCGGAACAGAGCAGCGGATACCGAGCCGGCAGTTCCCCCACTGCGGCCCCCGGGCAGGGCTGACGCGAAGTCCGAACCTGCCCCGAGCGAGCGCCCGCCGCACGGTCGAACCCCTCGACACATCCGGGCACCTTGGCGCAGGGCGACTGACCGAAGGTTCCTCTCCGCGGGGCGCTGCCCCTGGGGTCGGAAGGCCGCCTTCCCGAACAGGGTGGCAATCGCCCGATGCGGAGCTGGTTCCACGATGCCGACCCGGGACGCGTACTGGCTGTCAGGTACCCGCCACATGCACGGGCAGCGACTTCAGACCGTTGATGAAGTTCGACACCAGGCGCCTCGGTGAACCCGCAGGTTCGAGGGATGCCGGTAGAGCGCGGCACATCTCCTCGTACAACATCCGTAGCTGCAAGCGCGCGAAGTGCGCGCCCAGGCAGACATGAGGGCCGTCGCCGAAGGAGACGTGGGGGTTCGGAGAGCGGGTGAGGTCCAGGGTGAAGGGGGCGGGGAAGACGCGTTCGTCGTGGTTGGCGGAGGCGTGGAAGACGACCACCTTGTCGCCGGTGCGGATGCGGGTGCCGGCCAGCTCCGTGTCCTGAGTGGCCGTGCGGCGGAAGGTGAGGACCGGGGGGTGGCGGCGGAGGAGTTCGTCCACGGCCGTCGTGAACCCCGCCTCGCCGTCGCGCAGGCGGCGGTGCGCCTCGGGGTTCTCCGCCAGGAGGTGCAGGCCACCGGGGGCCGCGCTGCGTACGGTGTCGTTTCCGGCGATCACCAGCAGGAAGAAGAACATCTCCAGTTCGGGAGCGGTCAGTTCGGGGTCCGTGGCCAGGGACGTCATCACATCCTCGGCAGGGTGGCGGCGCTTGTGGGCGGCAAGGGTGTGGGCGTAGTCGAACATGTCACGCAGGGCGGACGGGGACCGGGGGTTGAGCGGTTTGCCGTCCGGGCCGAGTTCCGGGGTTCCCGCCTCGTCGGGGTCCTGGTACCCGATGACGCGCTGGGTCCAGTGGAGGAGCAGCGCGCGATCGGTGTCCGGTACGCCGAGCAGGTCGGTGAGGTTGAGCAGGGCGTAGTCGTCGGTGACCTGGGTGACGAGGTCGCAGGTGCCGTCGCCGGCCCGCGCCTCGGTGACCGCGCGGGTGAGCAGGGAGCGGGCGCGTTCGCGGACGAGCCCGGCGAAACGGTCCACGCGCTTGGGGGTGAAGGCGCGGCTGACGAGTACGCGCAGGCGTCGGTGGTGCGGCGGGTCCTGGTTGAGCATCATGCGGCGGATGAACGGGAGGTCGGCAGGGTCCGGGTCGCGGATCTGAGTGGCGCCCAGGTACGAGGAGTACGTCGCGGAGTCCTTCAGGACCCGGACCACGTCCTCGTGCCGGGTGACCGCCCAGAAGCCGGGGCCTGCCGGCCAGCCGAGCACCTCCGGCTCCTCCTGCCACGCCACGGGGTGGTGGTCGCGCAGGTGGCGGTAGCTGTCGTGGGGAATGCCTCGCCCGTACTGCCTGGGGTCGAAAACGTCCGGCACGGCCCCGGCCCCGGACCCGGTCGTCATGCCTCCGCGCCCTCGGCGTCCGCCCGCAGGAAGTCCTCCACCACGCGGATCAGGTCGAGCGGGGCCTCGTCCATCGCATAGTGGCCGCACGACGGCAGCTCCACCAGTTCGGCCCGGGGGAACCAGCGCATCCAGGTGGCGTGCTGCAACTCCGCGGAGAGGGCCGGGTCGAGTGCGCCCACCACCGCCAGGGCCGGCACCGGCAATCCCTCCACCTGGTCGTGGAAGTCCTCGCCCGCCCAGGAGTCCAGCCAGGCCCGGAACGCCTTCGCGTCGCTGCATGCGAGCGAGCGGCGCACCATGCGGTCCAGCCAGCCCGCCGGGCGCCGGCCTCCGGTGGTGGTGTCGAGGATGATCCGGCGGTTCTGCGGGGTGTGCGCCGCCGCGGCGAACAGTTCCCACTGCTCGGGCGGGAGGGTCAGGCCGGACGCGGGGACGGGGGAGACGCCGACGATCCGGCGCACCCGCTCCGGCGCGGCGGCCAGCGTCCGCTGGATGACGGAGCCGCCCATCGAGTGACCGATCAGCGAGAACCGCTCCCAGCCGAGCCGGTCGGCCAGCGCGAGCACGTCCTCGGCCCCCTCGGCCGTGGTGTATGCACCGCCCGCGTCCCGGGCCTCGCCGTACCCCCGCAGGTCCACCACCGCGTACTGGAACGCACCGAGGTCGAGGTCCGGCAGCACGGGTGCGTACGCGGAGCGGTCGGCGAGCCAGCCGTGCACCGCGATCACCTTGTGCGGGCCGTCGCCGTGCAGTTCGTGGGGCAGAACAGGCAATGCGGTCACGCTGACTCCCGTCGCCGTACGGAGAGGAACCTGCCGGCCACCGGCTGGCCTCGGACCACAGTCGCGCCAACTACGGGCCCGCGCAAGGGAGCGTGCCGGTGCCCACCGCTTCGTAGCGGCGAACACAACCTTCTACTAGTTCATGTATTAGATTGATGGTATGAGTGACGACACCACCTACGGCGTGGGCGAGGGCCCCACCGCCAACGTCTCCGTCAGCCTGCACTCGGGCAATATCGCGGCCGTCCGTGCACGCGTGGGAAAGCGGGGTTTCTCCGCCTACGTGGACGCTGCCGTGCAGCGTCAGATCGAGCGGGACAACCTCGCCGAGCTGACCAACGCACACGAGGCGGAGCACGGTGCGCTGAGTCGTACGGAGGTCGATGCCGCCCGAGCGCTTCTGCGGGGCGACGCCGATGATGCGCAGAACGCCGCCTGATGGCTCGGGCCGGAACGCTCGTGCTGGACAGCGAGGGTCTGTCCAAGGTCGTTGCTGATGACCGGCAGGTCATGACGCTGCTCCGTGGAGCGGAGCAGGAGGACATGAGGGTGGTCGTCAGCATTCTCACCCTCATCGAGGCTCACCATCGGAAGGTGAACGCCGCCCGGTTCAACTGGGTGGTGTCCAGGCTGACGGTCGAGCCCGTGAGCGAGGAGATCGGGCGCTCGGCCATGACACTACTGACCGATACCGGACTTCATGGGCACAAGTACGCCATCGACGCCGTCGTGGGAGCGACTGCGTTGCTGATGCCGAAACCTACGGTGATCCTCACCTCGGACCCCGAGGATCTGGGACTGCTGTGCGGGGACCAGGTGCGCATCATCAAGGTCTGAGCAGGCGTCGCACCGCCTCAGGCCAGCAGCTCCAGATACGGGCCGAACTCCGACGCCAGGGTCAGCCGGCCCAGCTTCTGGTACTCGCGCTGGATCGCGTGGATCAGCGTCGGCATCGTCACCGGCTCGCCCGTGTCCGCCGCCAGGTACGCGGACGTCACCGCGACCGAGCGGATGTTGCCGCCCGCCAGCTCGAAGTTCTCCGCGCAGAAGGCGAGGTCCAGGTCCTTGCCCCGGGGGAGTACGGGGCCCAGGCAGCGCTCCCAGAGGACGAGGCGCTGTTCGGGGTCCGGGACCGGGAAGTCGATGACGAGGTCCAGGCGGCGGGTGAACGCGTCGTCCAGGTTGGCCCGGAGGTTGGTGGCGAGGATGGCCAGGCCGTCGAAGGACTCCATGCGCTGGAGGAGGTACGCGCTCTCGACGTTCGCGTAGCGGTCGTGGGCGTCCTTCACGTCGGAGCGCTTGCCGAAGATCGCGTCCGCCTCGTCGAAGAGGAGGACCCCGTTCACGCCCGCCGCCTCCGTGAAGATGCGTTCCAGGTTCTTCTCCGTCTCGCCCACGTACTTGTCGATCACCGTCGCCAGGTCGACCGTGTAGAGGTCCAGGCCGAGGTCCGCGGCGATGACCTCCGCCGACATCGTCTTGCCGGTGCCCGAGTCGCCCGCGAAGAGGGCGGAGACGCCCCGTCCCCGCCCGCCGCCGGGGCGCATGCCCCACTCCCCCAGGACCCGGTCGCGATGCCGCGCGCGGGCGGTGAGTTCGCGGAGCTGGGCGTGGGTGTCGGGCGGGAGGACCAGGTCGTCCCAGGTGACGGTGGGTTCGATGCGGCGGGCCAGGCGGTCCAGGCCCGCCGCGTTCTGGGCGCGGGCGCCCTGGCGGACGTGGTCGGGGGTGAGGGCGCCGCCGTCCAGGTGGGTGGTCTGGGCGGCGCCCCGGGCGGCGCGGGTGATCTGTTCCGGGGTGAGGAGGAACGGCGAGAGCAGCCGGTCCACGTCGATGGTGTCGGGGACGGGGGCATCGTACGCGTCGGTCCAGAGGGCCGCTCTGGTCGAGGGTTCCACGCGTGGGGCGTGCAGGAGCAGGGGCGGGGCGGCGGACCAGGACGCGTCCCAGGGGGCCCGGCCCACCAGGATCGTGGGGACCGGGGTACCGGTGAGGAGCCGGAGGAGCTCCGGGTGGTCGCGGGCGACCGCGTCGAGCGGGGCGCAGACCACGCCCGCGCCGGTCAGCCGGGCTTCCCGGACCAGGGAGCGGACCGCCTCGGCCGGGGACGGGTCCTCGGCCAGCCGCGCCAGGTCCAGGCCCAGGACCCGGCGGCCCGCAAGGGTCAGCGCTGAGGCCGCGAGGGCCGTGCCCGCACCGCCCTGGTCCTCGCGGAGGTAGGCCAGCGAAGCGCCGTGGGCGAGCGCCCCGGCGAGCGGGGCCGGGTCGCCGACGCCCGGGACGGCGTGCCAGGGGGCGAGGAGGTCGGCCAGCCGGGGGTCGGGGGTGTCGTCGCCCAGGAGGTGCGCGGTGACCCGGTCGGGGACGCGCAGTGCCCGGCTCAGAAACGGCCGGTCCAGGTCCTCGACCAGGAGGAGGCGGCCCTCGCGGAGCGGGGCACGGGCCGACAGCCGGCCGCGCGCCTCCTGGTCGGCGGGAGACAGCCCGCACAGGCCCAGGGCCAGGCCGATGGACGGACGGCGGCGGGTGACGTCATCGTTCAGGTAGCCGTAGAACGCCTCGAAGCGGTCGTCGAGATCCGGTACGAGGGTGATGAGAAGGATCTCGATATCGAGGGCGGTGAGGCCGAACTCGCGCGCCAGGGTCGTGAGTCCGGACCGCTCCGCCGACGCCTCCCCGGGGTCCGATGTCTCCCCGGAGTCGAGCACCTCCCCGAAGTCCGGCGCCTCACCGGAGTCCGGTACGGGGTACGGGAAGGCGCGGGCCTCGGTCTCGTCCAGCAGGCGGGCGATGTTCTCGTCCGTGAGGTAGAGGCCGCGGAAGGCGTCGTCCGGGTCCGGATCGGTGAGCTGCCGGGCCTCGACCGCCCGTCGGATGCGCTGCTCCACCGCCACCGCGCGGGCGAGGAGATGGCGCAGGTTCGGATCACCCGCGGTCGTCATTCGGCGCTTTCCTCCGTACGGGCCGTCCGGGCTTCCGTGCGCGTGTCCCGGGCCTTCCGGGTCTCCGTGATGCGGAGGGACAGACCGCGCCGCCGTTCCGCATCGGGGACGCGCGAGGCGGCGCCCCCACCCGGTCGCCCCGGACGGCCTCCGTACACCGGGAGGCCCCCGCGTCCCGGCGTCGCTTCCGACACCGGCTCGGCCCCCTCGGGTACGTCCCCGAAGCGGGTCCTCAGCCCCTCGTCCCCGACCGGCGGCCCGACCACATAGCTCGGCGACGCCGTCACCGGCACGCTGACCACCAAGTCGAGCGAGGGTTTCAGCTCCCCGCCCAGCGCGCTCCACACGTCGGCGAACGAGCGGTCCTCCGGCGGCGGCAGCGCGATCGACATGGGTACGGGCGCCCCGATCTCGGCCAGGGTGCCCGCCAGTCGCTCCGGCGGCAGCGCCTCGTAGCGCAGCAGACAGCCGAGCAGCGAGGAGAGCAGCCGGTGTTCGTCCTCCGGGCGCTTCGTCCATGCCGTGATCAGGTACGACAGCTTGAAGAACCGGGGCGGGCGGCGGCGCGCGACGATCGTGCCCCGCTCGTCGTAGTCGTTGTGCAGCCCCCGCTCCCGCCTGCGCATGTCCTCGCGGATGTCGTAGAGGTACAGGTTGACCATGGGCGCGTTGACCTTCGCCGCCCATTCCCGGGTCGGGGCGTCGAAGACCACCGCGATCTGGCCTCCTCCGAGCACCTCCGCCCTGATCAGCGCCCTCAGTACGTCGTCGACCTCGTGGATCACGCGTTCACTCCCCTGCGCTCACCGGCGCTCACGCGCGGCCCGCGAAGTCCGGCGGCTGAAGATTCCGCTGCACCACCAGGACCGGTTTCTTCAGCCGGTCGAGATCGCGTGAGTCCGCCCTCAGTTCGCGCGGGCCCAGCTTGTCCTTGCGCAGGACCAGGACCTGCACCTCGAAGGTGCCGTCGCGGCCCACCGTGGCGGTCGCTCCCCCGGGGGTGATGCCGGTGTTCCACGTGAAACGTACCGTCGCGCCCGGCGGGTAGTCCTTGCCGCGGGCCAGCACCGGCTGACCCGGCTTGGCGACCTGCGGGGTGACCGTCAGCGAGGGTTCCAGGACGCGCAGCCGGTCGGTGTCCTGGTTGTTGGCCGTGCGGCGGTCCGGCAGCGTGCCGCGCACGGTGGCCCGTACGTCCCCGGTGATCGCCGCACGGTATGTCGCGGTCTGGGTCACCTCGATGCGGCCACCGGCGGGAATGGTGCACGGTTTCGCCGCCGTGCAGCGGGTCAGGGCCGGCAGGCTGCGGTCCTTCCCCTTGGACGGTGTCGGCCAGGTGGAAGCGATGACCACGCCGGTTGCCGGGTCCGGACCGGCGTTGGTGATGGTGAAGCGGGCACCGGCCGGGCGACCGGTGTACGTACGGTCCGGTCTGACGTCCACCTTCATCGCCACATCCGCCGAGGGCGGGACGGGGGCCTCCAGGACCTCGATGTCCGCCGTGTCCGTCCCCGTATTGCCCGTCGAGTCGGTCGCCGAGCACGTCACCGTGGTGCGGCCGACCGGGAAGAGCGAACCGGAGGCAGGGCTGCACGTCACCGGGAGTGTGCCGTCAGTGGCGTCCTCGGCAGTGGCGGTGTACGTCACGCGCGCGCCGTTCTTGTCCTTGGCCCGGACCGTCAGATCGTCCACGGTGACAACGGGCGCGTCGATGTCGTTCACATCGATGTTGATCTGTTCCTGGAAGTCCGGGTCGGCCGCCGCGGCCGGCCCGATCGTTTCCGCCCCCGGGACCTGGGTGCCCATCAGGAACTGGACGGTGCAGCTCAGCCGGGTGCCCTGGGGTGCGTCCGCGGAAACGTCGATGTTCTCCGCGAAGTGCGCGGTTTCGCCGCTGGTGAGCTGCTGGGTGGGCGGGTCCAGGCTGACGGACAGATGCGGATCGCAGTTTTCCAGGCGGTAGCTCACATTGGTGGGAAGGTTGCGGAAGCCCTCGATGATCGCGTCCGCCACCTGCTTCCCGTCGATGCCTTCCAGCAGACGGCCGTTGGTGGCTCCAACGATGCGTGTCGCCTGACCGGGTGTGGTGGGCGGTTCCTCGACGTAGTCGGGGTTGTCCGGGTTGTGTGCGTCACCGTTGCCGTTCATCCCGTCGCCGACCTTGCTCTCCACGTCCACGCCGATCACCCGGACGTTCTTGTCCTGAAGGGCGGAGATCGTGTCATCGATGGAGTGGCCGTTGCTGGGCGAGTGGCTGGACGCGTCGCTGACCACCACGATGACCGGGCTGGCCCCTTCGCGGAACACGGTCTTCCCGCCCGCGCCGTTGGCGATCTGCCACAGCCCGTTGATCCAGTCCTCGGACGGACCGCGGCTCTTTCCGCCCAGTCCGGTGCCGAGGCCGCCGACACCCTCTCTTATCTTGGTGTCGTCGGTCGTAAGCTCGGTCAGCACCTGGAATCCGGCGTTCGCATCGCCTTCCTGGTCCCCGAAGGTGGCTACGGCGAACCGGGAGTCCCGCTGCTCGGCCCGAATCGCGTCGGTGATCTTGGTCAAGTTGTCCCGCACGCTCGTAATCGGTTTCTCCATGCTCTTCGTTCCGTCCACCAGCAGGATCACGTCCGGCCTCGGCGGGACGACCGGCGTACGCACCTGCTTGGCCACGCCCGTGGAGCCGCCCGGGTCGACCGCGTCGGTGAACTCGGCGGGCGTGACCCAGGGTTCGGGCACCGCGACCATCGGCGCACCGGTGGTGACGGCCGAACCGGGCGCAATGCCGGTGACCACGAGGAGCAGCGCGAGGGCCGGAACGCGGAGCACGGTGAGAGCGCGGGGTGAAGTGGACGGCCTGGCCCGGGCCGATCCGTCCCGCCGCGACCGCGGCACCCGCCGAAGCGGCTGGAACCAGCGCACGGAAGTCCTCCCCACCCTCGCCCGATCGGCACACCTGACGATCGGCACGCCGGACGTCAGGGTCCTGCACCGGCGGCGGACACACAGCGGTGCGGAAGTCACACCCTCGGGAAGGCCCTGCTGCCCGAAAGTGCAGCGGGGAACCCACCGAAGTGCCGTACGCGCCAACGCGGTACGCACGCCCGTGTCGCACGCACGCCAACACCGCACGCACACCCGCGCCACACGCACACCAACACCGCACACGCGCCCGTGCCGCGCGTCCCCGTGCGGGCAGGCTCAGATCAGCCCCTGCCGCATCGCGTACGCCACCGCGTGCGACCGGTTCCGCAGTTGCAGCCGGGTCATCACCGAATGCAGCACGTTCTTTATGGTCCGCTCGGAGTACGCCAGCTTCGTCGCGATGTCCGCGGTGTCGTACCCCTCCGCGACCAGCCGCAGCACATCCACCTCGCGCGCCGCGAGACCGGTGAAGTGCAGCCCGCGCGGGCCGAGCACCTGACCCTGGAGGCGGCCCACCTCCTCAAGGAGCCTTCCCAGCAGGTCGGAGGGGAGATGGCCCTCGCCCCGCGCCACTGTCCTGATGACCTGCACCAGATGCTCCGGAGTCGATTCGGAGCGCCTGACCACACCGGCGACACCGCACTCCGCGGCGCTCACCAACTTCTGCTCGTCGATGTCCGTGGTGACCAGGACGGTGCGCGAGGTGCTGGTGCGCTGAATGTGGCGCAGCATCGTCAACACCGCCTCGTCGACCGTGTCCACGACGACGATCACGATCTGAGGGGAGTCGTCGCCCTCTCCCCAATCCGTCACGCTGACTTCGGGCCGAGTACGTAACTGACTGGCCACGCCCGCCTGTGAGATCGGATCCTGGGCCCTTAATGCGACAGTGATGCGCTCCATGGCAATGCTCCCCCTGGGCAACAGCCGATGGCGTCACGTCGATCACAACCAGCACGGCTGTTTTCGTATGCCTCACTCGTCTGAGGCGGTCAAAAGATGCCCGTGTTTCCTTACAGGGAAACAAAAAAGCCGATCCGGGCACAGAATCTGCCCGGAAGTGTTCCTTCACGGCCGATGTCGACCTTCAGCGGCGAACCTACGGTGCGCCGTATGAGTCTCACGGCAAGCCTCGACGATTCGTCCGTCACCGCCGCACCGGGCGAGGAGACGGCCCTCCCCCTGCGGATCCTCAACTCCGGCAGCACCGTCGAGGAGTACCGCTTCGAGGTGGTCGGCGCGTGTGCCGCCTGGTCGACGGTCGAGCCGGCGACGCTGTCCCTGTATCCGGGCGACTCGCAGACGGTCTCCCTCATGCTGCGTCCGCCCCGGGACTCGACCGTACTCGCCGGGGAGACGCCCTTCGGGATACGGGTGGTGCCCACCAGCGAGCAGGGCGACACGGTGGTGCCCGAGGGGCGGGTGACCGTACTGCCCTTCAACGAGACCACAGCCGAACTCGTACCGCGCAGCTCGCACGGCGCCTGGTGGGGACGGCATCAACTCGCCGTCGACAACCGGGGGAACGCCCCGGTCACCGTACGGTTGGGAGCCCAGTCGGGTACGGAGCGGGCGCGGGTCTCGTTCGCGGCGGACACCCTGCAGATCGCGCCCGGACGGGCGGAGTTCGGGAAGGTGCGGATCCGGCCCGCCAAGCGGTTGTGGCGCGGCATCCCGGTCACACACCCGTTCCAGCTGGTCGTCACCCCGGACGTGGCCGAGGACCAGCAGCCGGTCGCACCGGTGGTCGTGGACGGTTCGTACCAGCAGGAGCCGATCCTGCCGCGCTGGCTGCCCCGGGCGCTGATCACCGCGGCCGTGCTGCTGATCGCGCTGGTGGGGCTCTGGTACGCGCTGCTGCGCCCGGCCGTGAAGTCGGCGGCCCGGGAGGCGATCACACCGGACGCGGTACGGTCCGCCGCCGCGGCCGACAAGAGCAAGGCGCCCGACAAGGGCTCCTCGGGCGGCGCGAGCTCGGGCGGTGGCGACTCCTCCGGGGCGAACGGCGGCTCGCCGAAGCCCAGCCCCTCACCGAGCTCCGGCGCGACCTCCGACGCGGGCGCCGCAGCCCCGACCAGTGCGCAGGTGCAGGTCAGGGACTCGGTGGGCGGCGGGTCGAACACCGCGACCGCCCTCCAGGTGCCCGGCGGGCACACCTTCCAGCTGACCGACATCGTGGTCCAGAACCCACAGGGCGACGCGGGCACGCTCGTGGTCTCCTCGGGCCGGGACGCGCCCGTGCTCCGGCTGGCGCTGGAGAACTTCCGAGACTCCGACTACCACTTCGTCACGCCGATCCTGGTGCCCGCCGGGGGCAAGGTCACGATGACCGTCGACTGCCGGAAGGTGGGCAAGCCGGTGAACGCGCCCACGCCCTCGCGGTGCTCGGAGTCGCTGTTCCTCGGCGGCACGATGAAGACGGATACGGTGGACTGACGCGGCCGGGCGGCGGACGGGGCGACTGGCGAACGGGCACGACTGACAGACGAGCGCGACTGGCGAACAGGCACGACTGACACGGCGCACGGGCGGGCGCGGCAGACGGGCACGGCGGACCGACGCGGCCGGGCGACGGACACGGCGGACGGGCCACTGGGCACCGTCCGCCGAAAACCTGTCCGCCGCCTGCCCACCACCTGAGGCCCATCCGTCTGAGACCCAGCCGCCGAAGGCCCGTCTACCGAAGGGCCGGCCGCCGAATGCCGTCACTCGGGCGGGGTCTCTTCCTCCTCCTCGGCGCCTGCCTCCGCCCGCTGCACGAAAGAGCCCTGCACATCGGCAGGCTGCTCGTCCTCGTCCTCCGTCGCGGCCCGCTGCACGGACGTCGCCGGAGCCGGGGCGGGGGCCGAATCCGGCACGGGAGCCGGAGCCGGGTCCGCGAGCACCCGGTCGGCGTTCGCGACGGCCTCCCGCTCGAACCTGTCGGAGGGGTCGCTGACCCGGATCCCGCCGGGCGCCTCCGTACCCTCCACCGGGCCGTTGCGCTGCTGGATCACATGGGTCAGCTCATGGGCCAGCGTGGTGCGGCCCTGCGGCGAGGACGGATCGTAGGCGTCCCGCTGAAAGACCACGTTGTTGCCGACCGTGTACGCGTGGGCGCCCACGCCCTTCGCGGACTCGTGGGCGGCGGAGTCCGTGTGGATGCGTACGTCGGAGAAGTCCGCGCCCATCCGCCCCTCCATGTCGGCCCGGGTGTCGGTGTCCAGGGGCTGCCCTCCGCCCGACGAGACCACATCGTGCACGGGGGAGCGCTCTTCCTCCTCCCTGCGCTGGAGCATCGACCCCACGGCGCTGTTGCCGACCGCACGCTGGAGCACGCTCATGCCTCCGGCGCCGACCACATCGGCCCGCCCGGCTGCCGCCGCCCGGAAGAGATGCGGGGTGTCCACCGGCTCCCGGCCCTCGGACGCCCTCGACGCGTGTACGGGTTCGTCGTGCTCATGCCCGTGTCCGTGATCCCGCTCGTGGTCGTGCTCCTGGTCCCATTCCTGTGCGTGCATCGTCATCTCCCCTGCCCGCGCCCCGGTCGAAGGCGCGTCGTGATGGCCTCACCACTCCACCTTCACGACGCCCCACTGCCCAGTCCAGCCCGGACCCCGCCGGCCGGGGGCAGCCGGCCCTGCCCCTTCGGGCACCCCGGTCCGTCCGTACGGCAAACGGCCGTACCGGCGGGCAGTGGAGTGGCCGGGCCGCACCGCCGTCGGGATGATCAAAGACATGACCAAGAGCAACGAGGTCCAGCCCGTCACCGTGCGGATCGCCCAGGAGCCGAAGGCGGACGAGCTCCTCGGGCGCAGCCCGCTCGCCGCCCTGGTGGGCATGCTGCTGGACCAGCAGGTGCCGATGGAGTGGGCGTTCTCCGGCCCGTACGCCCTGGCGCAGCGGATGGGCGAGGACGACCTGGACGCGCATGAGATCGCCGCCTACGACCCGGAGGCGTTCACCGAGCTGTTCACCGCGAAGCCCGCCCTGCACCGCTATCCCGGTTCCATGGCCAAGCGGGTCCAGCAGTTGTGCCAGTACCTGGTGGCGGAGTACGACGGCGACGCGAGCGCGGTGTGGACCGATGTGTCCGACGGGGCCGAGCTGCGGAAACGGCTGAACGCGCTGCCCGGCTTCGGTACCCAGAAGGCGCAGATCTTCCTGGCGTTGCTGGGCAAGCAGTTCGGGGTCCGGCCGACGGGCTGGCGAGAGGCGGCGGGATCGTACGGCGAGGCCGGCTCGCACCGCTCGGTCGCCGACATCACGGGCCCGGAATCGCTCACCGAGGTCCGCGCGTACAAGCAGCACGCGAAGCAGGCGGCCAAAGCGGCCAAGGCGACCAAACGCGCCGCCAGGCAGTAGCGCCGCCGGGCGCCACCGGCCCCGATCCGCAGCACCGCCACGCACCACCCACCCCAAGCAGCAGCGGCCCCCGCCTACCGTCGGCGGCGGGCCGTACCGAAGAGCGACCGCGAGATCTCCCGGCCCAGCTGCGTCCCGACGGACCGGGCCAGCGACCGGAACATCCCGCTCGCCACCGCCTGCTCGACCAGCGAGGCGTCCTCCTCGGCCGCCTTCTCGGCCCCGCGCGCCCGCTCCCCGCGTACCGCCTCCTCCACCGCCGCCCGGTCCGCGATCTCCGCGGCCTCCGCCTCGGCGGCCCGCCGCTGGGCCTCCTGACCGGCGCTCAGCTTCTCGTACGCCGACTCCCGGTCCACCGCCTGCGCGTAACGCCCGTACAGCGAGGAGTCCTTCACGGCCGCATCGAGGGCGGCCCCGGAAACGGCGTACCCGGCGGCGATCTCCCGGGCCGGCTCAGGCAGAGCACCACCACCCGTACCGCCGCCCGCGCCTCCGCCCGCACTGCCGCTGCCCGTCGAACCGACCGTCAATCTGTCCGTCAAGCTGTCGCTCGGGCTGTCACTCGGGCTGTCACTCATAGGGGCCCCGTTCCGGAATGCCTGCATTTATGGCGTTCTCGACAGCGTCGCAGTCCTGCCCCATGGCTGCGCCCGGAGGCTCTTGCCCGGTAGGCTTTCCGTGTGATCTTCAAGCGCATCGGAAATGGGCGGCCATATCCCGACCACGGCCGGGAAAGCACCCGGCAGTGGGCGGATGTCGCGCCGCGCCCGGTCCGCCTCGATCAGCTGGTGACCACCAAGGGCAACCTGGACCTCGAAACCCTCCTCGCCGAGGATTCGACGTTCTACGGTGACCTGTTCGCGCACGTCGTGAAGTGGCAGGGCGACCTCTACCTGGAGGACGGACTGCACCGCGCAGTCCGCGCCGCACTTCAGCAGCGCCAGGTACTGCACGCCCGCGTGCTCGAACTCGGCTGACCGAAGCGGGTTCCGTCCACGGAGCCGCGGTGCTCCCGGTCCCACGGGACCGGCAGCACCGACGAGACCCCGCGAGGCCTACGGGCGCTCCGGGGTTCGTTCGGGTGCTTTCGCACTCGGACGGGTGCGATCCATTGATCATTTAGTAGGCATCATCACCGGGCCGCACTACGCTGCGCCCATGAGCATGCTCACTCCCCCCGGCATGGGCGGAAAGTACCGCATCACAGGCGACAAGTACCCGCGGATGCGTCGCCCCCGGCGCCGCGGCAGACTGATCCTCGCTGTCACCGCTTCCGTGGCCGCCCTCGGGCTGGCCGGATGGGGCACGATGCAGCTCATCGACGTCTTCACCGGCGGCAACCGGAAGGCCAGCGCCGCCGACCACCGGGCGGACTGCCCCTCCGCCAAGCCGTCCACGCCCGCGAGGGTGCTGCCGAAGCCTGCGAAGATCACCGTCAACGTCTACAACGCGACGCCGCGCAGCGGGCTCGCCAAGCAGGCCGCCGACGAGCTGAAGAAACGCGGCTTCACCATCGGCAAGGTGGGAAACGCCTCGGCCGCGTACGACAAGAAGGTCCCCGGCACCGGGGTGCTGCTGGGTGCCCCTTCGGCCACGAACGGCTCGTTCCCGGTCCTCGGTACGCAACTGGTGGGCGCCACCCCGAAGACCGACGCCCGCAGGACGGCGGACGTCGATCTGATTCTCGGTACGAAGTTCAAGACGCTCAACACGCCCCAGGCAGCGGCCGCCGCGCTCGCCGCCCTGACGAAGCCGGCCCCCGCACCGTCGCCCTGCTGACGGCTGCCGGGACGCCCCGGCAGCCGTACGCGCGAGGCCCTAGTCGACCGTGCCGTACATCCGGTCGCCCGCGTCACCGAGGCCCGGGACGATGTAGCCGTTCTCGTTGAGCCGCTCGTCGACCGAGGCGGTGACGACGGTCACCGGCGTACCGGCCAACTCGCGCTCCATCACCTCGACGCCCTCGGGCGCCGCGAGCAGCACGACGGCGGTGACATCGTCCGCACCGCGCTCGATCAGTTCCTTGATGGCCGCGACCAGCGTGCCGCCGGTGGCCAGCATCGGGTCCAGGACATACACCTGGCGGCCCGAGAGGTCCTCCGGCATCCGGGTGGCGTACGTCTCCGCCTTGAGGGTCTCCTCGTTGCGGATCATGCCCAGGAAGCCGACCTCGGCGGTCGGCAGCAGTCGCACCATGCCGTCGAGCATGCCGAGACCGGCCCGCAGGATCGGCACGACCAGCGGCCGCGGGTGCGACAGCTTCACACCGGTCGTCGGTGTGACCGGGGTCTCGATGTCGACCTGTTCGGTGCGCACATCCCGGGTGGCCTCGTAGGCGAGCAGGGTGACCAGCTCGTCGGCGAGCCGCCGGAAAGTCGGGGAGTCGGTGCGCTTGTCGCGCAGGGTGGTGAGCTTGTGCGCGACCAGTGGATGGTCGACGACGTGGATCCGCATGGGTTCAACAGTAACGGTGCCTCTCGCACCCGTGCGCTGGCATCAACCGCATGTTCGGGGGGAAGGTGGGGGCATACGGACCCAGCCTTGGGGTGATGAGCCGATGCCGGACGGCGAAAAGCGGAAGCGGGACCAGCCGGTCCCGCAGGACGCAGAGGTCCCGCAGGACGCGAAGGTCCAGCAGGACACGGAGGATCCGGAGGTCCCGCAGGACGCGGAGGTCCCGCAGGATCCGGAGGAGGGCGACGCGGCACGCCGAAGGCGGCGCGCCCAGTTTCTGCGCGAACTCCACGAGGCGAAGGCGCTCCGCGACCGGGTGCAGCCCCGCCGCGCGAGGGCGGCCCGGATGCGCCAGGCCATGCGCATGCGCACCTTCCGCTGGTAGCCGGACGGCCGTCCGGCATCCCTCTGGTGGCGGCGTCCAGGAGAACTGATGGCCGACGCAACGGCCGAACTCCTCTCGCGGAGCCGTTGTTTCTGCCACGATTCCGATGGGCGGGATCCAGGACAGCCGGATCACCGACTGCCCTCCCGCCGGACCGACACCCCTATGACCAGTGGGAGAGTCACGGTGTACTTCGCCGCACTGCTCGCGCGCACCGAAGACGGGTGGGAAGCGAGCGACACGGAACTCGACGATGTGGAGACCCTGTCCGACCTGACGGATCTGGCCCGTGAGGCCTCGGTGGACGAGGACACGGTGCTCGTCTTCATCGAACAGGAGGACGCCTGGTTCGGCGTCGTCCGGGTGGACGGTGAGGACGACCCCCGTATTTTCATCTCGGACGCCACCGCCGCCGCCCGCTCCTCGTACGGCGAGATCCTGCTCACCGACGAACTGCTCGGCCGCGAACCCGAGGCCGAGGACACGATTGCCGCCCTCGAAGAACTCGTCGGCCTCGACGGTACTGAGGACGGCGACCCGGACACCACCCCCGACAACGACGAAGAAGATGACGACGGCCTCGACAGCGACGCCGTGCCGTCCGGCCCGATCGGCGACACCCGGATCCTGGCCGACCTCGGGCTCCCCGAGGCCGAGCTGCTGATGCTGCGCTCGGACGCCATGGCGGAGATCGCGGACGCGCTGGGCGCGGCCGAGGTCCTGGAGGCCGTCCGTTAGGGTCCGCGGGTGAGCGAACCACCGCACGACCCCGTGAGAGACCCGTGGCGGGCGCACATGCGCCGCGCCCTGGCCGAGGCCGATCTGGCGGCGCCGGCCGGCGATGTGCCGGTCGGTGCCGTCGTGCTCGGCCCGGACGGCACCCTGCTCGCCACGGGCCACAACGAACGCGAGGCGACCGGCGACCCGACCGCCCACGCCGAGGTCCTCGCCCTCCGCAGGGCCGCGGCCGCCCTCGGCCGATGGCGGCTGACCGGCTGCACCCTGGTCGTCACCCTGGAGCCCTGCACGATGTGCGCGGGCGCCCTGGTGCAGTCCCGCGTGGACCGGGTGGTCTACGGGGCCCGCGACGAGAAGGCGGGCGCGGCGGGCTCCCTCTGGGACGTCGTACGCGACCGTCGGCTCAACCACCGTCCCGAGGTCGTCCAGGGCGTCCTGGAGGACATCTGCGCCGGCCGCCTGACGGCCTTCTTCCGCACCCGCTGAGAACCGATTTCTGTCCACGGCCCGCCATGGTCTAAGCTCTCTCTCGGTAGCGTGTCCGAGCGGCCGAAGGAGCTCGCCTCGAAAGCGAGTGTGGGGAGACTCACCGAGGGTTCAAATCCCTCCGCTACCGCTCTTGTGAAGGGCCCGGCGCATCGCGTCGGGCCCTTCGGGTTTTTCCTTGCCCCTCACTCCGTCGGCGGCCCCCAGGCCGTCGCCGTAGTCACGCGCGGCCCCACGCGCAGGGCCGGTCTCGTCGAAGAGGCCGGGGGCCTGTTCAGGGGCGGTGCGACGCGCATACGGCTGTGGCCCCGGCGCGACGATTGTCGTGCCGGGGCCACAGCCATGAGTCAGGTCGGGGGAAGCGGCATCGGGGGGACAAGCCGCTTCCCCCGGTGAGAACGGGGCCTCCGGTCCTCGCCGCAGTCAGGGGGTGGCCGCGGCGAGGACCCCACAGTGGGGGCCCGTTCCGAGCCCCTCGGATTCCTGCCGTATCCGCTGGGCTCACCGTCCATCCTGCTCCTGATCACGGGCCGCACGGGCGGGCGAAGGGCCTCGATCGCCGGGTCCTTGGTCCTTAAAGCCTGTGTGAGTGATCGGAAACCGCCCGGGGATGCGGCCATACGTGTGGATAGACTCGCCGGACTGCACAAAGGATCGAAACAGGGGATCGAAGGGGAGGCGGGGGCTGTGGTGCAAGCGAAGAAGATAGCTCTCTACGTGATAGTCGTCTTCGTGCTGTACACGATCATCACCTCCCCGGCCCGGGCGGCTGATCTCGTCCAGATAGGGTTCGAGGGCGTTTCGAGTGCCGCACAGGGCGTCGGAGATTTCATGTCCGAGCTCGTGAAGTAGGAGTACACCGTGATCCGCCATCTGGTCCTGTTCAAACTGAACGACGGCGTCGAGCGGGACGACCCGCGGGTCGTCGCCGGGGCGGAGGCCTTCCGGAAGCTGGAGGGGCAGATCCCCGAGCTGGAGTTCTGGGAGTGCGCCTGGAACATCACCGACCGGCCGATCGCGTACGACTTCGCCATCAACTCCGCCGTCGCCGACCAGGACGCCCTGAAGCGGTACATCGAGCACCCCGCGCATCAGGCCGCCGCCGGGCAGTGGCGCGAATTCGCCAGCTGGGTGATCGCCGACTACCCGTTCTGATCCGAACGGCCCGCAAGCCCCTCACCTTCACAGTGAGGGGCTTTTTTTGGTGTTTAAACAAAGTTGACCCCAACACGGCACCATACGGTGCTTGCACACAGTGGACATGTCTTGTGATGCTATGACCGCTTTTGACGGATGAGTTGACCGAAGTTGACTGCAAAGGGGTGGCCTCATCGTGCCGGCCAGTACAGCGCCTCAAGTGCCTCCCCAGTCCGTCCAGACCGAGGCGCCCGACAGTACGACAGCACCCGCCAGGACCCGGGGCGCGGACACCAGGGCGCTCACCCAGGTGCTTTTCGGGCAGCTCAAGAACCTGGAGCCGGGGACCCCCGAGCACGGCCGGGTGCGGGCGGCGCTCATCGAGGCGAACCTCCCGCTGGTGCGGTACGCCGCGGCGCGGTTCCGCAGCCGCAACGAGCCGATGGAGGACGTCGTCCAGGTCGGCACGATCGGCTTGATCAACGCCATCGACCGGTTCGACCCCGAACGCGGCGTCCAGTTCCCGACGTTCGCGATGCCCACCGTCGTCGGCGAGATCAAGCGGTACTTCCGGGACAACGTACGGACCGTCCACGTGCCCCGGCGGCTGCACGAGCTGTGGGTCCAGGTCACCGGCGCCACCGAGGACCTGACGACCGCTCACGGCCGTTCTCCCACCACCGCCGAGATCGCCGAGCGGCTGAAGATCTCCGAGGACGAGGTGCTCGCCTGCATCGAGGCCGGACGCTCCTACCACGCGACCTCGCTGGAGGCCGCCCAGGAGGGCGACGGGCTGCCCGGGCTGCTGGACCGGCTCGGCTACGAGGACCCGGCGCTCGCCGGGGTCGAGCACCGCGACCTCGTCCGGCATCTGCTCGTACAGCTGCCCGAGCGCGAGCAGCGCATCCTTCTGCTGCGCTACTACAGCAATCTGACACAGTCGCAGATCAGCGCCGAACTAGGGGTCTCCCAGATGCATGTGTCAAGGCTGTTGGCCCGAAGCTTCGCCCGACTCCGATCCGCAAACAGGATCGAGGCCTAACCGGATCGGGTGGAGCGCTCGAAGTCCGCTTCGCGCGAACCCAAATGCCTCGCACCCCCTGTTAACTGCGCATACTCCACACAGACTTGTCGACATGTCACTACAGCGTGTTGCCGACATGTGACATTCTGCGGAAACCGCGTTTGCCGTGGCCTCGCCTCCGGTATTCAGGTGGGGGCTGCGTTCCTCCGATGGTCGCGGCCCAACGCGACCGTCCGCGACCTCAAAGGGGGTGGCATGTCCGCAGAACAGGGCAGCTCGAAGGTGCTCACGCTCACGAAGAACGAACCCGCACCCGTCGTGCTCACCGGCTCGTCGGAGGCCATCGACACCCGCACTCTGTCCCGCTCCCTGTTCCTGCGGCTCGCCGCGCTGGGGCCGGCACCAGGCCCCGAAGGAACGGACAGCCCGGAGCGTGCCTACGTACGGGACACACTCATCGAGCTCAACCTCCCGCTGGTGCGGTACGCCGCGGCGCGGTTCCGCAGCCGCAACGAGCCGATGGAGGACATCGTCCAGGTCGGCACGATCGGTCTGATCAAGGCGATCGACCGGTTCGACTGCGAACGGGGCGTGGAGTTCCCGACCTTCGCGATGCCGACCGTCGTCGGGGAGATCAAGCGGTTCTTCCGCGACACCTCGTGGTCGGTGCGCGTCCCGCGCCGGCTCCAGGAGCTGCGGCTCGCGCTGACCAAGACCAGCGACGAGCTCGCGCAGAAGCTCGACCGCTCACCGACCGTCCCTGAGCTGGCCAAGGCGCTCGGGGTCTCCGAGGAGGACGTGGTCGACGGGCTGGCCGTCGGCAACGCGTACACCGCTTCCTCGCTGGACTCCCCCTCGCCCGAGGACGACGGCGGCGAGGGCTCCCTCGCGGACCGGCTCGGCTACGAGGACTCGGCCCTGGAGGGCGTCGAGTACCGCGAGTCGCTCAAGCCGCTGCTGGCCAAGCTCCCGCCGCGCGAGCGCCAGATCATCATGCTGCGGTTCTTCGCCAACATGACCCAGTCGCAGATCGGCGAGGAGGTCGGCATCTCGCAGATGCATGTCTCGCGCCTGCTGACCCGTACGCTCGCCCAGCTCAGGGAAGGGCTCATCGCCGACTGACACCGTGGACTCCCGTACCGGAGCAAGAGGCTTCCGATTTGACGGCCCGTCAGCAACACTGGCGCGATGCGACGTCAGATGCTCGGTTCGAACGGCCGCCGGGGCACCGTGATCGCCGCCTCGGCGGTCGTGCTGTGTCTGGGCGGCGTACTGGCCGCCTGCGGCGGCGGTGCGGCTGACGAGGGCTATGTGGCGCTCGGTGCGGCGGGGGCGGACCCCGGAAGAGCTCCGACGGGGGCGGTGGCGCCGCCGGGGAAGGTGGCCCTGGCCCCGCTGGACCGTGACGGGAAGGGCCGCACCCCCGGCGACGGCCGCACCCCCGGCAACGGCCGTGATTCCGGCGAGGGGGGCCGTCCCGGCGAGCGCCATGATCCCGGCGGCGGTGATGGCGGTGGCGGTGGAGGCCGGTCCCGTGGCTCCGGGGCCACGCCCGGTGCGACTCCCAGGCCGTCCGGCCCGCCCGCCACACCCGGTACGCCCGGCACCGGAGGGGGCTCCACCGGGCCCGTGACCCCCTCGGCCCCCGGATCCGGCGCGCCACCTGCCGGGCCCGCCGTGCTGGCGGTGGGCGCCCCCGTACGGGAGGCGGCGGACGAGCGGTGGTGCGAGAGGGTGACCGTGGAGTTCCGGAACACCGGAGGATCACCGGCGCGCGCGGGAACCGTCACCTTCGCCACGCATGTGATCGGTTCACTGGGGGTCGACTGGGCGACCATCGAGTCGACCGGGCCACTGCCCGCGCCGATCGACGCGGGAGCGGCGCGGACGGGGACGTACACCGTCTGTGTGGACGCCTGGCGGGTGCCCCTGGGTATGCATGTGGAGACCCGGGACGTCACCGCCGTATTGAAGTGACAGATGGACGGGGCTGTGTGCGGGGACCGGCGGCGCCGGTCAGCCGAGCGCGAGCCAGGCGACCGCCGCGAGGACGACGATCACCGCGACGACGGCGGCGATCACCCCGACCCTCGGTCCGGACGAGGCGGCCGGCTGCTGCCGGCGCTGCGGCTCGCCCTCGTCGACGAAGGCGCGGAACATCTGGGTGCTGCCGGCCGGGTCGTGGTTGCCCTCGGGGCCCTGCGGGGCGTGGGGGTTGTGTGCCATGGGCCAGGACCCTAGCGAACTCGGCCCTGCGTCCCAACCCCCGGGTCGGGAAAGGGCCGAGGCCAGGGCCGGTGGCGGGGCGGGGAAGGCGCCGGTGCGCGGCGGTGGAGCGGGGGCCGGGCCGTCGGGCCGCAGGGGCATGCCGGGCCGAAATCAGCTGCGCGCACAGGCCAGTTGCGAGGTGCGGCAAGGGGAGGGTGGCCCAACTCACCGGTTCCGTCCGGAACTTGTTGCCCGTCTCGGCTCCGGATCCGCCTTCCGCGCACGCGACGTGCTCGCTTGCTCACTCAGCCGCCGCGCCGGAGCGGAGCCCCACCGGGCCCGACTGTGGCACGACACACACCCGCACCATCCGTACCCGTACCCCGGGCTGGGCCTTTGACCCGGGCCGTACGCACCCTTTTGCTTTCCTTTACTCCTGCAAGCCCCTTTTCGTTTGCCTGCAGCAACTAACGGCTTCTATGGTTGCCCTAAGCAACAAGATGTGCCGGTGAGATGTCTGGGGGGGGCCGTGGCCGCACGGAGTCAGTACGAAGAACTGGCCCGGCAGCTCAGTGCCATCGGGGCCGTCAAACGAGGTCTCGCCCGAACCCTGCCCGCCGAGTGCCCGGCCGGCTCCGCCGCCGTGCTGTCCCTGCTCAGGCAGCACGGCGAGATGCGGATCAGCCGACTGGCCGAGCTGCTGGACGTCGACATGTCGGTGACCAGCCGTCATGTCGCCCATGTGGCCGAGCGTGGCTGGATCGAACGGTCCCCGGATCCGGCGGACAAGCGGTCCCGCATCCTGCGGCTGACCCCCGGCGGACGTGACGTACTCGGCGACCTGAACCGGCGGACCACCGAGACGTTCGCCCACAACCTCTCCGACTGGTCGGACGACGAGGTCGGACAGCTGAACACGCTGTTGGCCCGGCTGCGCGACAGTTTCGCCTGTCGCGGGCCCAGCGGGTGCGGTCCCGGAAAGCACAGCGACGACTGCCGTTCCCGGCCTGCCGACGGCGACAACGACTCGCACACCCGTACACCCGTGTAACAGAAGCAAAGACAAGGACTTAAATGGCTACGACCACACCGACCGGTGTGCGGGGCGGCCACGCCAAGCACGGGGGATCGTCCGATTCCTCGTCCGGCGCGCCGATGACACACCGGCAGATCATGGAGGCACTGGCCGGGCTGATGCTCGGCATGTTCGTGGCGATCCTGTCGTCGACGGTCGTCTCGAACGCACTGCCCGAGATCATCTCCGACCTCGGCGGCGGCCAGAGCGCCTACACCTGGGTCGTCACGGCCTCGCTGCTGGCGATGACCGCCACCACCCCTCTGTGGGGCAAGCTCTCCGACCTGTTCAGCAAGAAGCTGCTGGTCCAGATAGCCCTCGTCATCTACGTCGCCGGTTCGGTCGTCGCCGGTATGTCGACCAGCAGCGGCATGCTGATCGCCTGCCGTGTCATCCAGGGCATCGGCGTCGGCGGTCTCTCCGCCCTCGCGCAGATCGTGATGGCGGCGATGATCGCCCCGCGTGAGCGCGGTCGCTACAGCGGATACATCGGTGCGGTGTTCGCCGTCGCCACCGTCGGTGGTCCGCTGCTCGGCGGTGTCATCACCGACACCAGCTGGATGGGCTGGCGCTGGTGCTTCTACGTCGGTGTGCCGTTCGCCGTCATCGCGCTGATCGTGCTCCAGAAGACGCTGAGGCTCCCGGTCGTGAAGCGTCAGGTCAAGGTCGACTGGTGGGGCGCGTTCTTCATCAGCGCCGCCGTGTCGCTGCTGCTCCTCTGGGTCACCTTCGCGGGCGACAAGTACGACTGGCTGTCCTGGCAGTCCGCCGTGATGGTCGCCGGTTCCGTCGTGCTCGGCGCGATCTTCGTCGCCGTCGAGGCCAAGGCCAGCGAGCCGATCATCCCGCTGCGCCTCTTCCGCAACCGCACCATCACGCTGGCCTCGCTGGCCTCGCTGTTCGTCGGTATCGCGATGTTCGCGGGCACCGTCTTCTTCAGCCAGTACTTCCAGCTGGCCCGCGGCAAGTCGCCGACGATGTCGGGCGTCATGACGATCCCGATGATCGCGGGCCTGTTCATCTCCTCGACCGTCTCCGGCCAGATCATCTCCAGGACCGGCCGCTGGAAGGCCTGGCTGGTCACCGGTGGCTTCCTGGTCACCGCCGGGCTCGGCCTGCTGGGCACCATCCGGTACGACACGGAGTACTGGCACATCGCGGTCTTCATGGCCGTCATGGGTCTCGGCATCGGCATGATGATGCAGAACCTGGTGCTCGCCACGCAGAACCAGGTCGCCCCGTCCGACCTCGGCGCGGCCAGCTCCGTCGTCACCTTCTTCCGTTCCCTCGGCGGTGCGATCGGCGTCTCGGCGCTGGGCGCCGTCATGGCGAACCGCGTCACCCACTACGTCCAGGACGGCCTCGCGGAGCTCGGCCCCGAGGGCGCGGCGATGGGTCACGGCGGCACCGGCGGCGGGGGCATCCCGGACCTGGACAAGCTGCCCGCGCCGTTCCGTACGGTCATGGAGAGCGCCTACGGGCACGGTGTCGGCGATGTCTTCCTGTACGCCGCTCCGGCCGCGCTGATCGCCTTCCTGATCACGGTCTTCATCAAGGAGGTCGCCCTGAGGACCAACGCTTCGAGCGAGGTCCCGGCCACGTCCGAGACCCCCGCAGTCGAGGCGGTCGGCACTCCGGCCGCCACTGCCGTCGAGGCGGTCAGTGCTCCGGCCGCCACCGTCGTCGAGGCGGTCTCCGAGGCGACGGCCACGGCCGCTTCGGTCGACACCCCGGGGGCTCCGGTCACCACCCTGCACGGCACGTCCGTGCACGGTGTGGTGCGCGGTGCCGAGGGCGCACCCGTCGCCCGTGCCGCCGTCACGCTGATCTCGCTGGCCGGCCGGCAGCTGGGGCGCTCCGTCGCCCAGGCCGACGGCAGCTACGGACTGGACGCGCCGGGCTCCGGCTCCTACGTCCTGATCGCCTCCGCCGACGGCTTCCAGCCGCAGGCGTCCACGGTGGTCGTCGGTGAGGAGCCGCTCTCGTACGACATCCTGCTCTCCGGTACGAGCGGACTGGCCGGCGTCGTGCGGGCCGCGGAGTCCGCCGCGCCGGTGCCGGGCGCCATGGTCGTCGTGACCGATGTGCGCGGCGATGTGCTGGCCACCGGCAGGTCCGGCGAGACCGGTGAGTTCACCTTCGGCGAGCTGGTGCCCGGTTCGGTGACCGTCGCGGTGAACGCCGCCGGGTACCGTCCGCTGGCGCTGCCGGTGGAGATCGGCGGCCAGGGTGTCACCCGGGTCGAGGCAACGCTCCGGCCCGGTGCGCTGGTCCAGGGCACCGTGCGGGCAGGTACCTCGCGGCGACCGCTGCCGGACGCGCGGGTCACACTGGTTGACGCGGCGGGCAATGTGGTCGCCACCTCGACGACCGGGGAGGACGGGGCGTACGCCTTCGCCGACCTGGACGCGGGCGAGTACTCGGTCATCGCGACCGGCTACCCGCCGGTGGCAAGCGCGCTGACCGTGGCCGGCCGCGGGGCCGACGGTCACGACATCGAGCTCGCCCACCCCGGCGAGTAACAGACCCCCGGCAGGGCGGCGCTTCCAGCGGAGACGCCGCCCCTGCCGGTGGAAATGGGCCCCGGCGGCGGGGACGGCAGGCAGGGGACGGCCTGTCGTCCCCGCCCCGGGGCCCGACTCATTGAGTCATGGAGCTAGGAGAGAGAACGGGATGGGACTTCGCGCACAGGTACGGACGCGGGACGGCTGGGCGGTCCAGCACGCGGTCGTGACGGTCACCGACATGACCGGCACGCAGGTGCTGCGGGCCGCCGCCGACGAGGACGGGTCGGTGCGGACCGACACGCCCCTGGCGGCCGGCGCGTACACGGTGATCGTCACGGCGGTCGGGTACGCCCCCGCCGCCTCCACCGCCCTCGTCACGGCGAGCGGGCGGGTCGAGGCCGGCACGGTGGTGCTGGCCCGCCAGGGCGGTGCGGAGCTGCCGCCGCCGGGGGCCTGGTCGCTCGACCCGGCGCACTCCTCGGTGGCCACGGTCGCGCAGCACCTGGGGATCTCCAGCGTGCACGGCCGGTTCACCGAGTTCAGCGGCCGGATCGAGATCGCGCAGGACGTCCAGCAGTCCCGGGTCGACGCCGTCATCAGCGCGGCAAGCATCGAAACCGGCAACAGCATGCGCGACAAGCACCTGCGTTCGCCCGACTTCCTGGACTCGGACCGGTTCCCGGAGATCACATACCGCTCCAACGCGCTGACCCCGACGGGACCCGACCGCTGGCTGGTCCACGGCGATCTGTCGCTGCACGGTGTCGTGCGCCCGATCGACCTCAACCTGAGCTACCTCGGGACGGGCCCGGATCCGTGGGGCGGGGTGCGCGCGGCGTTCAACGCGACGGCGGAGCTGCGCCGCGAGGACTTCGCCATGAACTACAACCAGGTGGTGCAGGCGGGCATCGCGGCGATCGGTACGACGTTGCGGGTGGAGATCGACGTCCAGGCCGTGCAGGGTGAGTCCATGCCGTCGTAGTCTGCGGACATGGCACCCGATATCGCGACGAACACAACCGTGGAACTCGACGAGTTGCTGGCCTTCGTACGGCCCAGGCACCGGGCGATCCTGCTGACCACCCGGTCCGACGGCCGTCCCCAGGGCTCCCCGCTGACCTGCGGGGTCGACGACGCGGGCCGGATCGTCATCTCGACCTACCCCGAGCGGGCCAAGGCCCGCAACGCGAAGCGGGACCAGCGGGTCAGTGTGATCGTGCTGTCGGACGAGTGGAACGGCCCGTGGGTCCAGATCGACGGCTCGGCCGAGGTGATCGACTCACCGGACTCGGTCGAACCGCTCGTCGAGTACTTCCGGAACATCTCGGGCGAGCACCCGGACTGGGACGGATACCGGGCGGCGATGGTGAAGCAGGGGAAGTCGATCATCCGGATCACTCCGGAGCGGTGGGGGCCGGTGGCCACCGGCGGCTTCCCGGCCCCGCCGACGTCCGACGGCTGACCACGCACGGGTACGGAGAAGGGGCGGGCGGGATCTCAGCCGTCCTCCCGCCCTCGTCTCCGCCCCTCAGCGGTCCCGCATCGCCTCGATGCCCGCGATCAGCAGGTCCAGGGCGAAGGTGAAGTCCCGTTCGCGCATCTCCTCGACCGTGTCGCCGCCGCGGGCGTCCATCACTTCCTGCGAGGACTCCACGATCTGCCGGAGCTGCGGCTGGGCGCGGATCGTGCCCAGCGCCTGCTGGTAGTACTCCTCCTGGCTGAGTCCCGCAGCCGCGCTGCGCTGCGCGAAATGGCCCTCGATCGTGCCGAATCCGTACACGAACTGGAAGACCGCGGAGAGCGCGCCGGTCTGGTGCCGCAGCGGCAGGCCGGTCGCCCGGATCACGTCCTGGACGGCGTACGACATCAGCATCGCGTGCGGGCCGATGTTGAGGAAGTGCCCGGCGAGCGTCGACACCCAGACGTGCCGGACCAGCAGCTCCCGGTACTCGGTGGCCAGCCCGCGCAGCCGGTCGTGCCAGTGGGCGTCCTCCCGCGGGGGCGTGAACTCGCTGTAGACCGAGTCCAGGGCCAGCTCCAGCAGATCGTCCTTGGTGTCCACGTACCAGTACAGGGACATCGCGGTGACGTCGAGCTCGGCGGCGAGCCTGCGCATGGAGAACTTGGCAAGCCCCTCGGCGTCCAGCAGCCGGACCGAGGTCGCGGTTATCCTCTCCCGGTCGAGGCCCGCCGCCTGGTCCGGTTTGCGGGTGCGCGACGGTGTCCGCTGGTCCAGCCACACGCTGGTCCTGGCAGGGTTCTTCACACGGTCGGCCGCGGACACCATGGCGCACTCTCCTCGTCTTGCCGGCGGGGCGGACCGGCCACGTACGCGTGGATCGCACACGGAACGGATTCGTACGCTCCGGTGCGCCCCGTCCCCGATGCTATGCCGCCGCCGCGGTCCCCGAGGAGTCCGCCCGGACGGATTCCGCCCGCTCCGCGCGGCGCAGCAGCACGGCGGCGAGCAGGCCGCCGACCAGCACTGCGACCGCCCCGAAGAGCTGGCTGGTCTCCAGTCCGGAGGCGAAGGCGTCCGTGATCCGTGCCCGCTCGCCGGCGTCGGTGGCCGAGGCGAGTGCGGCGGGCAGTGACGCGGCCCCGACAGCCGCCGGAACGAGCGACGCGAACCGCGAGCCCAGCACCGCGCCGAGGACGGCGACCCCCAGGCCGTTTCCGAATTCGGCGAGCGTGCCGTTGACCCCGGCGCCCACGCCCGCCTTCTCCGGCGGGATGGCGCTCATGATCGCGTTGGCCATGGCGGGCATGGCGAGCGCGATGCCCGCGCCCATCACGACCAGGCCGAGCAGCATGCCGCCGTAGCCGTCGCCGCCGAGCAGCGCGATCGCGGCGAGCCCCGCGGCCAGCAGGCTCATCCCGGCCGCGATGGTGACCGGTGTGCCCAGCTTGGGCACCAGCCTGGCGCCCAGTCCGGTGAGGTTGAGCGCGACGACGCTCAGCGCCAGCGGAGCGGTACGCAGACCGGCCTCCAGCGGCTCGTAGCCGAGGACGAACTGGAGCTGCTGGGTGAGCAGGAAGAGCGAGCCGCCCATCCCGAAGGCGACCAGGATCGCGCCCGCGACCGCCCCGACGAACTTCTGGTTCCGGAAGAAGTGCATGTCCAGCATCGGGTACGGGATGTGCAGCTCCCACAGCACGAATCCGGTGAGGACGGCGACCCCGACGAAGGCGGGGAGCAGCACCCTGCCCGAGGCCCAGCCGTGCTCCGGGCCGGAGATGATCGCGTACACGACGGATGCCATGCCGATGGTGGAGAGCAGTGCGCCGAGCAGGTCGGGGCGCTCGCCGCTGGGGTTCTTGGACTCCGGGACGAGGCGGGCCACGGCAACCAGTCCGAGCACCGCGACCGGGATGTTGATGAGGAAGATCGCGCCCCACCAGAAGTGGTCGAGCATCACTCCGCCGATCAGCGGCCCGACGGCGAAGCCGAGCGAGCTGACGGTCGACCAGATGCCGATCGCCTTGACCCGCTCGGTCTCGTCGAAGATCTGCACGACGACGGCCAGGGTCGTGGTCATCAGCAGCGCACCGCCGATGCCCATGCCCGCGCGGGCGGCGATCAGCTGCAGGGACGTCTGGGCCAGTCCGGCCACCAGCGAGCCGATGCCGAACAGGGCGAGCCCGGCGAGCAGCATCTTCTTGCGGCCGTAGCGGTCTGCGGAGCTGCCGGCCGTGAGCAGCAGGCCCGACTGGACCAGCGAGTAGGCGTTGATCATCCACTGCACATCGGCGGTGGAGGCGTCCAGCTCCCGGGTGAGGGAGGGGATCGCGACATTGAGGACGGTGTTGTCGAGCAGCACGGTGAGCTGGGCGAGACAGATGACGCCGAGGATCAGCCAGCGTTGCGGATGGCTCGGCGACGAGAGGTGGTTCTGCTCGGCGGCGGTCGCCGTCATACGGACTCCTGATCCCTTATACGGTGTACGAGCAACAGGCGCTGTACACCGTAAAGCAGATCCTGTACGGCGTACAACACATTTCCGCTTTCCGCGCGGTACCGTGCTCGCCGCTGATCCGACAAGGACTGGAGTGGTATGTCACTGCGTCGTCGTACGGTGGAAGTGCTCGTCGCCGCAGGGCTGTTGGGGATCGCGTTCGCGCCTCCCGCAGCGGCCGCCGGGGAGGGGCAGGGGCGAGCGGTGCCGCTGCGCGTGGCCACGTACAACATCCATGCGGGCGCCGGCATGGACAATGTCTTCGATCTCGACCGGCAGACCGCCGAGCTCCGCTCGCTGGACGCCGATGTGATCGGGCTCCAGGAGGTCGATGTCCACTGGGGCACCCGCAGCCAGTGGCGCGACCTGGCGAGCGAGCTGGCGCAACGGCTGGACATGCAGGTGTCGTTCGCCCCGGTCTACAGCCTCGCCCCGGAGACGCCGGGTGCGCCGCGACGGGAGTTCGGCGTCGCGGTGCTGTCCAGGTACCGCATCGTGAGCGCGGAGAACCACGAGATCACCCGGCTCTCCACCCAGGTCCCCAACCCCGTTCCGGCCCCGGCCCCCGGCTTCGGCGAGGTGGTCGTGCGGGTGAAGGGGCTGCCGGTGCACGTCTATGTGACGCATCTGGACTACCGCGCCGACCCGTCCGTACGCAGCGCCCAGGTCGCCGACACCCGCCGGATCATGGCCGAGGACGCGGAGCCGGGGTCGGGCCGCGGGCCGGTGCGGCAGATCCTGCTCGGCGACTTCAACGCGGCGCCGGCCGCTCCCGAACTCGCCCCGCTGTGGCAGGAGCTGACGGACGCCGAGCCGGGCGGGCCCACCTTCCCGGCGCAGGATCCGGTGCAGCGGATCGACTACGTGGCGGTGTCGAGGGATTCCGTGCGGGTACGCGGCGCGGCGGTGGCCGAGACACTCGCCTCGGACCACCGCCCGGTCGTCGCCGACCTGCTGCTACGGCGCTGAGCCTCGGACCGGCCGGCAACTGCCGGTCGGTCCCAGCCACCAGCCGGGTCCGCGGTGTCCACGGCCCCCGCCACCGGCGCGGGTGGCTATGGGCTGTCCCGTAATCCCTGGCGGGCGTGCGACGACAGCCACGGCACCTCGCCGCATTGTCGGAACGCCCGAATACATCCAGTATGCGAGCATCCCTCCGCCTTGCGATGCACCGCATCTGACGCCGCACGCTGATACACCAGGGATTACGGGACAGCCCTTACTCAGCGGGCTTGATGAGGTATCCCGCCCCCCGCCGGGTGTGGATCATCCGCGACCGTCCCGCGTCGATCTTCTTGCGCAGATACGAGATGTACAGCTCGACGACGTTCGCCTGCCCGCCGAAGTCGTAGTTCCAGACCCGGTCGAGGATCTGCGCCTTGCTCAGCACCCGCCGCGGGTTGCGCATCAGGAAGCGCAGGAGCTCGAACTCGGTCGCGGTGAGATGGATGGACGTCCCGCCCCGGCTCACCTCATGGCTGTCCTCGTCGAGGAACAGATCGCCGACGACGAGCGTCGACTCGCTGCGCACCGCCGCCGCGCCGGACCGACGGATCAGCCCGCGCAGCCGCGCCACGACCTCCTCCAGGCCGAACGGCTTGGTCACATAGTCGTCGCCGCCCGCCGTGAGTCCGGCGATCCGGTCCTCCACCGCGTCGCGCGCGGTCAGGAAGAGGACGGGGACCTCGGAGAGCTCCCGCCGCAGCCCTCCGAGCACGGCGAACCCGTCCGTGTCGGGCAGCATCACGTCGAGGATCACCACATCGGGCCGGAAGTCGCGCGCCATCCGTACAGCCCCGGCAGCGTCCCCGGCGCTGCGCACCTCCCAGCCCTCGTAACGCAGGGCCATGGACAGCAGCTCGGCGAGCGGGGCCTCGTCGTCCACCACCAGCACGCGGACAGGAGTGCGGTCCGCCCTCAGCAGTTCGGTACGCCCCTGGGGCGAGGTCGTCGTCGTCATGCCCCAACCCTGTGAGGCTCCCCTGAAAGGGGCCTTACCCGAATCTGTGAATTCCCTGAGAAAGTGGCGCCCCGACGGGCCGTCAGTCCACGCCGAACAACGCGCTCGCGTTGCCGTGGCAGACCGCCCGCAGCCAGTCGTCCCCCAGCTCCAGCCTTTCCAGCGCGTGCAGTTGGTGCGCGTACGGATACGGGATGTTCGGGAAGTCGGTGCCCAGCAGGATCCGGTCCCCCAGCGCGGCGAGCCGCCCCCGCTCGGCCGGCGGGAACGGCGTGAAGTCCTCCGTGAAATCCGTGAACGCCATCGTCGTGTCGAGCCGCACCCGGGGGTACGTCTCCGCCAGCCCCAGGAACTCCGCGTACTCCGGCATCCCCATGTGCGCCACGATCAACGGCAGCCGAGGATGCCGGGCGAGCAGCCGGCCGACCGGCTCGGGGCCGGTGTACTTGCCGGGCGCCGGCCCGGAGCCGCAGTGCATCACCACCGGAATCCCGGCCTCCGCAAGCAGCCCCCAGACCGGCTCGAGGAGCGGGTCGTTGGCGTCGTACGCGCCGACCTGGAGGTGCGACTTGAAGACCCGCGCCCCCGCCTCGACGGCCTCGCGCACATACCCCGCCACGCCCTCCTCCGGGAAGAAGGTCGCGGTGTGCAGACAGTCGGGCACCCGGCGCGCGAAATCGGCCGCCCAGCCGTTCAGCCAGGCGGCCATCCCCACCTTGTGCGGGTAGAGCATCGAGGTGAACCGGAGCACGCCGAACGAACGCAGCAGTGCGAGCCGTTCGTCCTCGTCGTGGCGGTACTCGATCGGCCACTCCATCCCGGTCAGCGGCCCCGCCGAGTCGAAGTACGCCCAGACCTTGGCCAGCACCCGCTCCGGCATGAAGTGCGTATGGACATCGATGATTCCGGGCAGCCCCAGCCGCTCCCAGAACCGCACGACGTCGTCGGCGTCACCACACATCCCATGCCCCTCTCAACGTCCGGACAGGTCCGACGATCTCAGAACAGCCCGCCCTGCACGCCACCGCCCCCGATGTCGGCCACCGGCACCCCCACCCCGGCCCGCGCGTTGGCCGCCACCAGCTCCCACCCCGTCATCAGCCGGGTGTCCAGCACCACGACCCCGTCCGCCGTCGCCAGATGCAGATCCGGCCCGGCCGCCGCCACCAGCCGCCCGGCGACCGCACCCCCGGCCACCAACTCGGTGACCGCCCACGCCACCTCGACCGCGCCGTCGAGCCCGAACAGCCGGGCGTGGTCGACCGCCTCGAACGGCAGCCGCTCCAGCGACTCCGGCCACCCGGCCCCCTGCAGCGCCACGGACCGCCGGTAGAGCTCCGCCACCTCGGCACCGCGCTCCGCCGCCCCCGGCAGCGCCCCGCGCACGGCCCGCTTCCGCGCGTACGGAATCCGGTCCGGCACCCCGAGCGCCGACCGCAGCAGCTCCTCGGTCCGCCGGCACGCCATCAACGGCCCCCGCCCCAGCCAGCTGAACACCACGGCCCCCTGCTCACGCAGCCGCGCCGCCTCCCGCTCCTCGGCGGTGATCCCGACCTTCACCATCCCCGGCCCGAACCAGGCCAGATACACGCGGTACGTCCTGGGGTCGTCGGCGATCGTGTCGGCGGCCACCGAATGCGCCCGGTCCAGCCGCGCACACTCCGGACACCGCGCCCCCGTGCTCCGCCCCGACACCACGGCCCCCACCGGACACGCGTTCCCACGCGCCCCGACGCAGCACCGCTCCCCCTCGGCCCGGAACCCGAACTCCGTCCCGTACACCTGCGCACTCGCCCGCACGGCCCCGCCGCGCCGCCAGCCCAGCACGGGCGGCCGCTGCGCGTCGGGCCACCGCAGCCCGGTGCACTGCCACACCACACCCATGATCGAACTCCCGGATTCCGACGCAAAGGGAGGGAACAGCAAGAGGCCCCCGGGATTTCTCCTGGGGGCCTCTTGCCTGTTGTGCACTCGGCAGGATTCGAACCTGCAACCTTCTGATCCGTAGGATCGGGCAGCTTGCCGTGAGGGGCGCCAACGGCCTACTGCTCCGATTGCTCAAGCCAGCGATCATGTACGTCCGTGTGCCGTCGTTGCCGTCAGTGCTGCCGTCAACTCCAACCGGTCGCGCCGTCGTCACGACGGTCCGCCGGCCGACCCGCCACAGCTCCAGCAGAGTCGGCTCCCGCAGATCGACTGCGTTACAACCTTCCCGCCTGTCAGCCCAACTCACGATGCGTTGAGCCAGGGCGCCACTACAACGTTCCCCCAAACCAGAGGCAGGCGCCGCGCCTCGCCAATTCCTGCTTACGCTCGTCGTAGTCCGGCATGACGCGGGCGAGCAGTTGCCAGAACGCGGGGCCGTGGTGAGGCTCGCGCAGATGCGCGAGTTCGTGCGCCAACACGTAATCAACGAGGGGTGGGGACAACTGGAGCGTCGCCCAGTGGATACGCACGCGGCGTCCGGCCGTCGCACTTCCCCACTTGTGGCCGAGGTCTGCCACCTCGATGGGCCCCGCATCGACTCGTAGTCGCTCTGCCCATGCCCGAGAGCGGGGTCCTAGCCAGGCCTCGCCGCAGCGCTGGTACCAGGCGATCAGGCTTGCCTCTCCCACGCCGAGCAGCTGTCGTGGCAGGACGAGTCGGCCGCGCTCCAGGCGGACAGCGCCGTCCGCGTCATCGATCTTCAGTCGATGGCTGCGACCCAGGTACAGGAAGCCCTCACCGTCGACGAGCTCCTTGATGACGGGCTCGTGCTGGAGGTGGAGGACTTCCTTCTCGGCCAGCTTGCGGTAGACCCACTCGCGTTTCGACGCCAGGAATTGCTGCAGCTCCGCGGTCGCCACATCATCGGCGGCCCTCAGACGCAGCGATCCGTCGACCTCGATGGTGAGCCGAGCCTTACGGCTGCTGCCGCCGATCTCGACCGGTACGCGCAGATCGTCAAGCTGGAGGACAGTAATCAAGGGCGCCCCCGAGTACGGAGCTGCTCCCTGATCAAAGACTGGTTGGAGCGCGCCAGCTCCATGAGGCGGTCAGCAATGGCCGCCTGCTCGGAGAACGGAAACAGGTCGCGGTCGTCCAGCTGATGGACGATGTCCTTACGCAGCTCGTCCTGGGCGTGCGGGTTCTGCCAGAACCGCACGATGCCTGCGTGCCGCAGCACCTCACCGACGATGTCTTCGGCCAGGTGCAGGATGTCCGTCCGCACCTCGTCTGGCAGGGTGGCACTGGTGGCGAACTCGCTCTCCAGAAGGCCGTAGAAGCGGGCGACCAGCGGGTCTTGGTGGACGCGCGACGAGCTGGACTCGTCGGTCATGTCGCCGAGCAGCACCTCGAGCGCGAGGCTGAGCTGGTCCCATTTGCCGGTAAGCGACTTCAGTATCTCGTCGAGGCGCTCGGAGAGCTTGGTGTAGCGAGCGGGATCCTCGTCGAAGTTCGTCCGAATGTGGAACCGCAGGGCGTGTTCCATCTCGGAGGCTTTCGCCTTGTCGGAGCTAAGACCCTTAACCTTCGCAAGGAAGTCCGGGTCGGTGACCGAGACGGGCGCGATCTTCGTCGCGATGTCGAGCGCCGTGACGTGCTCGTCGATCAGGGCACGCACCTTCTCGCCGTACAGCGAGGCACTGAAGTCTCCGAGGCCGTCGTCCCGGTAGCGTCGCCGGGCGACCTTCTGGATCAGGCCGAGCCGCTTGGCGTCAGCCACGAAGAGCAGCGCCTCGGGACGGGGCAGGATGGTGTCGAGCGTGGTGAGGAACTGCTTCAGCAGCACACTGAAGCGGGCCCTGAGAGCATCGTCTGAGAGCAGGTCGACGCAGGCCTCGATGTCCTCATCCAAATCGAACGTCTCGATACCCGCCTGGGCGAAGAGCGCCACCACCCGGGCGTGCCGGTCGCGTAGCTTTGGCACCTCGTCCGCAATCGAGGCCAGCGCCCCGATGGCATCCTCGGCGTCCTCGGGTGCATAGGCCTGGAGCGCCTTTTGCAGATGGGCGCCAACGCCGAAATAGTCGACCAGCAGGCCGGCGGCCTTGCCCGGGCTGGTCCGGTTGACACGGGCAATGGCCTGGAGCAGTTCGGCGTCCTGGATAAAGCGGTCGAGGTAAAGCGCCTGCTCGACTGGGGCATCGAAGCCGGTTAGCAGCATGGTGCGTACCAATAGGAAAGCAACGGGACTTCTCTGCTCACCGGGGAAGCCCAGCGGCTTCTTGAACTCCGCGATGACCGCATCCTGGCGGGCCTTGTCGGTCCACTGCAGCCAGGTCGGGTCATCGTTGTTGCTGCCCGAGATAACCGGGACAAAGTCCAGAATCCGAATGAGCTCCAGGTGCGGCAGGCCACGGACTAGGACCTGCTTGCGCCGATCGAGCCCGTCGATATCCAGGCTGCCGTCCTCGGCCCCGCGCACGAGGTGCTCCGGCAGGCGCTCAATCTGCGCGACGAGGTCGTCCCTTGCACTAAGGAGCGCCTCGCGGTACCGCACCGTCGCCAGGCGGCTGGTAGCTGACAGCTGTGCCTTAAAGCCGCCGGGAAGCACTGTCGACACGTAGTGCCAGAGGATCGACTTCGCCTTGGCGGCGATGAGTTTCGGCGCTTCCAGCACGGCGCCGGTCGTGGCATAGCGCGCCTTGAGTTTCTCGATCTCCTCGTAAGTGTGCTCGGCGAACATGTCCTCGAACAGTTCGTCCAGGTCGCTGCCGCCGACCACAGCCCCTTTGGCGGTGCGTCCCTCGTAGAGGATGGGGACGACGGCGCCGTCGTGTTCGGCCTGGCGGATCGTGTACTGGTCGATGAACGACCCGAAGATGGCGTCGGTGCGCTTCTTACCTTCCCGCATGATCGGGGTGCCGGTGAAGCCGATCTTGGCTGCGTTCGGCAGCGCCGCCATGAGGTTGGCGTGCAGCGTCGAGGTCTGGGAGCGGTGCGCCTCATCGACGAGGATCACGACGGTCTCGTCGGTATTGAGGACCCCGAGTGCTTCGTTCTTCTCGTCCGCAGCCATGCGGCTCTCACCGGCGCCTGCGGCATCCGCATCCCGGTACTTCTGGATCATGGCGAAGACCAGCGCAGGGCCCTTCTCCGCCAGGATGGTCCGCAGCTGAGCCGCGCGCCGTGCCCGGACGACGCCCTCACCGGAGAGCTTGGCGGTCTCGGAGAGCTGCTTTTCGAGATCGCTCCGGTCAGTGATGACCACGACCTTGAAGGCACGCAGCACTGGATCCGAGCGCATCGCCCGCACCAGGAACACCATGGTCAGAGACTTACCTGACCCTTGGGTGTGCCAGATCAGACCACCACGACGGTCACTTTCGCCGTCCTGGGTTCGTGTCTTCCCGGTCCGGAGCCGCATGAGCGCCCGGCCAACGGCGCGGTACTGCTGGTAACGGGCGACGATTTTGATCCGCCGGCCGTTGACCTCCGTGAAGAGGGTGAAGTGCCGGACGACGTCGAGCAGGTTGGACGGTGCCAGCATCCCGGCAGTTAGCAACTCTTGACCCGTCAGCTCTACCGCGGGCTTGCCGAGCCGCGAGGCCAGCTCGTCACGGCTGAGCGGGAAGGCGTCCTTCCACTCCAGGAAGTGCTCCGGGCCCGCAGTGAAGGTCGCGACGCGCGCGTTGTCGCCGTAGGTCGAGACCACGAACTGGTTGGTCCAGAACAGCTGCTCGTTGCCCTCAGGCAGGCCGAGGCGACGCTGGTTGGCGTAGCGCCTTAGCTGGGTGATGCCCTCGGCCATGGGGTCGGTGATGTACGGGCTCTTGCACTCGATGACCACCAGGGGGATGCCGTTGACGAACAGCACGACGTCGGGAGCGACGAACTTCTTGGCCTGGCCTCCGGGCTCATCCATCCGGAACTGGCTGATCGCCTGAAAGTCGTTGTTCGCGGGGTTGTCGAAGTCGATGAACTGGACGCGCTGGGAGCGTCCCTGATCCCAGTCCGGCAGACCCGCTACGGACACGCCTTCAACGAGGCGCTCGGTCATCCGCTCGTTGAGCTCAACGAGCTTGCCCACCTCGGAGCGCGTGAGCGACGAGACCACCTCGGCCAGGCGCGCATCGTCCAGCCACGGCGCACCGTCCGGCCCTGGGTTGATCTTGAGCAGTGCGGCGCGGAGCCTCCCTTCGAGGATCGAGCCGCGGAATGAGTCGCGCTCCGTGACTGATGGGTCTGACTTCGACCCCTCGATAACCTGCCAGCCGAGGCCCTCCAGCTGGTCAAGTAGTGGCTTCTCGACCTCGGTGTACTCAGGGCCCTTACTCATGAGGCAGCCTCAGCAGGGACGCGGACACGTCCAGAGAGGAGGTCCTCGAAGAGGCCACGCCGCACGGCCTGGAGCTTGGCCAACGCAATGCGTTCTGATTCTTGCCTCTCCTGAAGCGCTGCCATCACCCGAGCAACGTGCCGCTGGTATCGAATATCAGGCGATGGAAACGCGAACCTCTTGAGAACGTGAATCGATACCTCTGCCCTAGTAGTGCCGACCACTGCGAGATCGAGCCGCCTCTGCGCCTCTCGACTCAACAAATAATAGCGCGCAAACGCCGGATCCGTTCGGGCGGATAGCCGAATTCGCGCCATCTCTCGACTAATATTGCCGTTGTAGGTATCCGGCGCGATACCCACTCTGCCAATGGTCCCCTTGATCGAGAGCAGGACATCTCCCGGAGCAACCCGGCTTCGCCGATACTGCGCATCAATCGACCTTGACGTTCGATGAACACCCGCCTCAAAGTCACCATCGAGGTCGCGAATAGCAAGTACCGGCACTCCGCCTGGAACGAATGCTCCAGACTGGACAATACCGTAGCAAATATCCGCAGTGCACAGATCCGCAAGCGGGACGAAGTCGGCTGGCGGAAGTTCCTTCACCAGCCGATCGAGTACCCCTTCCGCTTCCAGTCTCAGTTTCGAAAGGATGTGCCTAGAGGTAGCGATCTGTTCATCGACCGCATCCAGGATGCGCGCTATCCGCGCTTGCTCCGGCATCGTAGGGAGCACAAGCTCAGCAGACAACAATGCTTCATCCGAAAAGTTCGTCTGAGATTCCGCCATACCTGTCGTCCGGGCATTCAGGTATTCCTGAACGGCCTTGGTCGAGAGGAGACCCGCCAGTATTTGTGGTAGCACGGCTGATGTCCTTGGCCGAAGGCCGACCATCTTCCCAGACACCATGATGTGGGGCCGCGTAGACCGTACATGAACAACTACACCGACACGATGACGGGGTCCAGCCTTCGTGATCAGGACGTCCCCTGCATGAACCTCGATAGATTCGTTTCCCCAGTAACTTGCTGGTGGCACCTTGTGGGCTTCTTCTCGCCAACCGTCCCACGTTACTGCGGTGGTCTTGAGTAGTCCCCACTCATCATCACTAGCAATTGGGCGCTCTTCACACGTAGGACTCGGCCCAGTGAACTTCTTAGTGATTAGATCTCGCACATGGACTTGGGTCCACCCGTCAGGCACTGCAGCGTTACTCATACCCGAGCTCCTTCAGCAACCTGGCGAGCGTCGTGGCAGTTGCGTCACGCTCGGCTTCGAGCGTCGCGAGCGGTGTCTGGTATTTGTCCCACCAGGTCTCGAACGCCGAGACCACCGCCCGCCGATGCCGGGCAATGCGCGCCTGGGCCTCAGCGAGAAGATCGCGTTCCATGGCTTCGAGCACAATCCGGCGGGCGATGACGTCATCGAGAGCGGCACCGGCGGCCTCGAGGCGGTCGGCGAAAGCACCCTTATCCGATTTGAGCTGTTTCTTCGTCGCTGTCAGCTTCGTCCGCAGCTTCCTGACTTCTGCCGGTGAGAGGGCTTCTTCGACCGGCTCATCGTCGGCGCCGTTTTCCTCGTCATCGGACGCCGTAGCCGCCTTGATCGTGCTGTCTAGCTCGGCAACCTCTGCTTCGAGGGTGGCCAGCCGGTCGAGGTACGCGGGCAGCAGTGCCCGCGCCACCTTGTGGTCGAGCGGGTTGACCTTGGCCTTCTCTTCAGCCAGGGCGTCGAGCACAGTGGCGACCCAGGCCTCGATAAGACCGCGGTAGCCGTGGGTCGCGAGCGCTTTCAGGTCTGGCAGGCTCTCGCCCCACCAGGACGCCACGATGCCGCGGATCGCGAACGGGTCCAGTAGCCGGGTGGAGGCCAGCGCGTCTCGGAACGTCTCGATCAGGTCCTTGCGCAGATCGACGAGGTCGCCAAGCGACTCCAGCTTGTCGAAGCGCGCTTCCTGCGCATCCCACCAAACCCCGATGGAGTCGAGCACAGCGCTCTCCGTGGCGACCACGCCGGCGTCAGCCTCGATCAGGCGGCGCAGGTCGCGCCGCTCGGTCACGACGTTGGCAAACTGCGAGTAATCGTCGTTCTTCGGGGCCAAAAGGTGATCTGGCGTCAGGCCGTGGGCGGCGAATAGGTCCGCCTTAGCACTGACCTCAGTCTTCGGAATGCCGCCGTGCAGATGCGCTCGCACGTCCTGCGGCTCGGGAGGCGGCGTGGTGTCGACGTAGCGACGGATGTTTAGGTTGTCGTCGTTCTCGGCCAGCTCACTGCGGGAGACGACGCGCGCGAAGCCAGGGACATCCTCGAAGGCCCGGTAAGCCGAGACGATCTTCTCGATGTGCTCAGGCTCCAAGTAGTTCTGCGCTCGGCCTTCCCGGTAGTCCCGGTCCGCGTTGATGAACAGCACCTTGCCCGTGCGGTCCTTTGGCTTCGAGCCGAGTGGCCGCAGTACGAGGATGCAGGCCGGGATGCCCGTGCCATAGAAAAGTTGGGGGCCGAGGCCGATGACGGCCTCGAGGATGTCGTCGTTCAGGAAGCCGGTCCGGATCCTCCCCTCGTCACTGCCGCGGAACAGCACACCGTGCGGCATGACCGTCGTGACGAGCCCGCCAGGCCGGGTCACCGCCAGCATGTGTTGGACGAACATGAGGTCGGCCTTCTTGCCCTTTTCGGGCGTATAGCCGTAGCGAAAGCGCTCAGGGAACGGGATGGCGTCAGCCACGTAGTTCATTGAGAACGGCGGGTTGGTGATCACCCGGTCAAAGCGCTGCAGCTCCCCGCCCGTGACGTGTGCTGGATCTTCGAGCGTCCCGTCGTCATTGTTCCGAAGATCCGCATCGGGGATGCCGTGGAGCAGCATGTTCATCTTGGAGATGGCCCAGACACTGCCGTCCTTCTCCTGGCCGGCGAGGGCGAGGTTGCGACTGTCGCCGCCCGACTCCTCAACGTACTCCTTGGAGAGGATCAGCATGCCGCCAGATCCCGTGCACGGGTCGTAGACGCTCATGCCGGGACGCGGGTCGGCAACCTGCACCATAAGGCGGACGACGTCACGCGGGGTGTAGAACTCGCCGCCCTTCTTGCCGGCCGAGTCGGCGAAGTCCCGGATCAGGTACTCGTACGCGGCGCCGAGGAGGTCGGGGAACTCAAAGTCCTGCTGCCGAAGCGGCACCTTATTGAAGTGCATGATCAGCTCGCGCAGCTTCTTGTCAGACATCGACGACTGACCGATCTTGCGGTTGAAGTCGATGTGCTGAAGCACCCCGTCGAGCGATCGGTTGCTGTGCTCCAACTCCTCCAGGGCCTTGTTCAGGCCGCTGCCGACCGACTTATGGAGGTGATCGCGGATCTGGTCCCAGCGAGCCCGCTGCGGAACGTAGAACGTCCGATAGAACGAGGGCGCCTCGGCCCGCTGCTCCGCCTCGGCCTGAGAGCGCCCCCGTTCCCGCTGCTCGGAGATGACCTGCCGCCGCTCGGCCTCGAACTGGTCGGAGGCATATTTCAGGAACAGCATCCCGAAGATGTACTCCTTGTAGGCCGAGGCCTCCATGGAGCCCCGCAGCACATCGGCAGCGGCGAACAGGTGCCGCTCCAGCTGCGGCAAAGTCAAGCGTGGCATCCGGCAGCTCGTCCTTCCTGGCGTGCGTCAGCCCTCGTCCCGGAGACCGAGTCGGTTCCGGGGGAGCTGTATCCTGCAACCTTAGCTGTGAGAGCCGATAGAACACCGCCGCTTCCTTGGGCCCATGGCGGCTCGGCGCCGACACCCTTGCGGTCCGCGAGGTGCTGTCCAGGGCGAACCGCAAGTGAACGCCCCTGCACGCAGCCCAAGACCCCACCAACACCGTTGGAAAGCGTGTTGGTGGGGAGCCGTACTGACATGAACGGCTGGGGACGCTTCCCGCAACCGTGCGGAGTCCGCCGAGACCACGGAGCGGGTGAGAGCAGGGAGTCGCGATGCAAGCGGCCGATCCCGACGGACATCTCGTCAAGGTGACTGGAGTGGAAGACGCACGGTGAGCGTCAGATCTACCCGAACAAGTGGGTGAGTCTGTGTCTGGTCGACGTCCAGCAGCCTGACGGCGCAGGTGAGAATACCACGTTGTTCGCCTGCGGCACCTGGCCGTGGCCGCCGTGATCCACGACCGCCAAGAGGTCCTGATGATGTGGCGGCACCGCTTCATCACAGACTCGTGGGCGTGGGAGCTGCCCATGGGCCTGGTCGAAGAAGGCGAGACTCCGGAGGAGGCTGCGGCCCGTGAGGTCCTGGAGGAAACGGGCTGGCGCCCCGGCACGCCCGAGTCATCGTGGAGACGCTCGGGCACAGCACGATCACTATGACCCTCGACACCTACGCCCACGTCATGCAGACGACCCTGCGGGCGGCTGCGGATCGGATGAGCGACGCCCTGGGGCTGGACGACATCGACCCGGACGAGGGACAGCAGGCCGAGGAAGATTCCGCCGCCTGATCGGCTCGGCCGTGGACGTTGATGTCATCCGCTGATGCCAGAGGCCCCCTGGACGATGGGCGGATTCCAGGGGTCGTTGCAACACAGATGATCAACTGGCTGTGGCCAGGAACTTAGCGAGGCGCTCGGCTGGGGTTTCCCAGTCGAGCGTTTTGCGTGGGCGGCCGTTGAGTTCGGCGGCGACGGCGGCCAGATGGTCACGGGTGTGGACCGCGAGGTCGGTGCCCTTGGGGAAGTACTGCCGCAGCAGGCCGTTCGTGTTCTCGTTGGAACCGCGCTGCCAGGGGCTGGCCGGGTCGCAGAAGTAGAAGCCCTGGAGGCGGCTCACTCCTCGCGCACTGTGGTCCAAGTGCAGCTTCATCTCGTCAAGTTGACGCGAAAAGGCCTGAACGTACGTCCCCCGCTGGCTCGGTCTGAGACCCTGGAGGTCGATCGAGAGGGGCCGCAGCGATGCAGTGGAAGATCCACGGGGAACGTCCGATCTACGAGAACAGCTGGGTGAACCTGTGGCTCACCGACGTCGAGACGCCGGACGGGAATCGCTGGGAGCACCACGTCGTCAAGCTCCGGCACCTGGCCGTGGCCGCCGTGGTCAACGAGCGGCGCGAGGTTCTGATGATGTGGCGGCACCGCTTCATCACCGACGCCTGGGCATGGGAGCTGCCCATGGGCCTGGTCGAAGAAGGCGAGACGCCGGCTGATGCAGCGGCCCGTGAGGTGCTGGAGGAGACCGGCTGGCGCCCCGGCCCGATCAAGTCGCTGATCTACGCCGAGCCGGCGAACGGCATCACCGACTCTCAACACCACGTCTTCCGGGCCGACGGGGCAACGTACGAGGGCCCGCCGACCGAGAAGAACGAGTCGGACCGGATCGAGTGGGTCCCGCTGGCCGATGTCCGGGGCATGATCGACCGTCGCGAGATCGTCAGCAGTGGCTCCCTGGTCGGGCTGCTCTACGTGCTCATGGACGAGGCAATCCGCTGATCTGGCGGGGCAGCACTTCCCGGAGCCGGGACTCGAACGCCACCGCGGCCGGTTCCCGGCGGAAGGGCTCCAGCTGCTCGTAGAACTCCCGGAGGTGGCCGGCGACTCGTTGCGAGCTGACGGCCGCCGCCGGGGCCAGGGCGTCCATGGCCGTGTGGCACGCCTCGTCGAGTTTGCCGCGCTGGAGTTGGGTGCGGGCGAGCCAGAAGGCGTGGAAGGCGCGGCCTCGGTGGTTCGTCTGGTGTTCTCGGCGGAGGGCGTCCGCGATGAGGGGTTCGGCGAGGGCGGCTTCGCCCAGGCGGCCGTGCGCGATGCCGGTGTCCACGATCAGCTTCGGTTCGTCGAAGTAGGCGACCCAGGCCGGGTCCGGATCGCCGGTGCCGATCCGTCCGAAGTGGGTGTGGGCTTCCGAGATCGCGGTGTGGGTCGCGCCGTGGTTGCCGAGGGTGGCGTGGGCGAAGGCTTCGCGCATCGCGAGCATGGCCAGCACGCGCGGTGTCGTCCCCGCGGCCGTTCGGGCCTGGTCCTGGGCAGCCGTGACCAGTGCGAGGGCGTCGCCGGGCTTGTCCTGGTAGGTGGCCTGGAGGCTCATGCAGGCGAGGACGTTGGCCATGAACTGGCGATCGTCGATGGCCTTGGCCAGACCGAGGGATTCGGTGAAGTAGGCGCGCGCCTGGTTGTACTGGCGGGCATCGAAGTAGGTCCACCCGGTGAGCCGGGCCAGCTCGGCCGCGATGCTGTGTAGGCCGTCCCGAAGAGGAGCCGGACGCTGCTCCTTGAGGAGATCGACGACGTAGCGGAGCTGTCCGACGACCGCCGGCCGTAAGGTCTCGCCGCCGTGCTCGTCGTCCCGGCGCCAGTAGTCCGCGATCGACGAGTGCAACGCGTCCAGCGTCGACGCGCTGAGATCCCGCTCGGCCGCCAGGGCGAGGATGCTGTCGACGTCCGCCCCGGGCAGTCCAGCGACAAGCGGTTCGACGGCTGAGGCTGGCACCTCGGCCGGTTCGCGGGGCGTGACCGTCAGGCTGGGCGGCGTCTCCCAGGAGCGTCGAGCAAGTCCGAGCATGTGCCCGGGGATGCGCAGTCCGTCTGAGATCCGTTCGATCACGTCCATGTGCAGCAGCTGCCGCCGTCCGGCGATCACCTCGCCCACGCGGCTCGGGGTCAGGTCGCAGCGACGCGCGACCATCGACGGATAGATGCCTGCTCGTGCCTTGACCAGCTGAAAGATGCGGCCGAAGTCTCTGGCCTGGCATGCCTCGATCATCACTGGGTCCGTGAGCAGGCCGACCGGGAGTTCCTTCGAGCGAGATGGCTCGGGCATCGGGCACGCTCCGGCATGAGGACTACGGATCGCTGCACTTGGTCAACCGAGGGTGATGTTACCCAAGTTGGGTAATCCGCTTGGCCTTTCTGGCCGGTCCCACGAATCGCGATGCTCCTGGACATGGCGAACGGACAGGACGACGTACGGATGACTTTGCGGGTCTCCCGCGACTCCGGCCAGACGTGGGGGCCTCTCACGGAGGTACGCGTGGGCGAGGACCCGGTGGTCCCGGAGAACCCGGGCCGCTACCCGCCGTGCGTCTGCCCCCGGTGCTCGCAGCAGGCCCGGAACGCCGTCGCGTCCTTCCGGATGGTGTCGTGATGCGGTGCGCGCACTGGCGCCGGGTGCCCCTCGACCTGGCACGCGAAGCGCGGGAGAAGTCGACCGCCCCGTACATCGACAGGGCCGTGCAGTGCCAGCTGTCCGCGCACGACGGGGGTGAGCACTTCGGTCTCCTCACCGATGCCGGCGCATACGGGACTGCGCTGTGGCTCCGCTGGCACGGGACGGACAAGGCGGAACTCGTCGTACTGCCGGACTGCCCGGTGACCGCCCCGGGGCCCGACGGCGAAGGCTGCTGTCTGTTCGCCGACCACGCCAAACAGCACACCTGGGAGGACGCCCTGGAGGAGGTCTCGTGCCCCGGCTGATCGCGAGCCCGCACAAGCCCCGGCGCCCTCGCTCGCCTCGCAACGAACAGTGCGGGGACTGCGGTGGCAGCGGCGCCAACTCGTCCGGCAAGACCTGCGGCACCTGCAACGGCCTGGGCGAGATCTACTGCCACGCCGACCGCCAGGAGTCCCGTGTGCTGTCCCGCTCCGTGATCCGGAAGGAGGGCCACCGATGGCCCACGCTCTGATCGCTTCCCCGTTCCTCGACGGACACCTTCTCCTCAAGCCGGGAGCAAGGGCCGGCGCCCGAATCTCCGCCGACCACTTCGAGGGCCTGCGCCAGGCCGCCGCCGACGGTGAGTCGCTTCCCACCTGGGCGGTGCAGACCGCCTCCGACGTGTGGGGTCTGGACCTGGGTGGCCAGACCGCGCAGGGCACCGTGCTGGTGCGCGAGCCGTCCCCGTACGGCTACTGCCGGGCCTCCTGGGAGATCAACCTCGGCTGTAACTTCGGCTGCAAGCACTGCTACCTCGGCGAGCGCCCGTTCTCCGGCCTCGGCTGGGAGGACAAGGTGCAACTGCTGGACATCATGCATGAGGCTGGCGTCCTCTGGCTCCAGATTACCGGCGGCGAGCCCACCATGGATCCTCACTTCCAGGGCGCCTACCGGTACGCCTGGCAGGCCGGGATGATGCTCACCATCTCCACGAACGGCTCACTGCTCTGGCGGCCGGACCTCCTGAAGCTCTTCCGCGACTGCCCGCCGTACCGGCTGGTGGTCAGCATGTACGGGGCGAGCGAGGAGTCCTTCGACACACTCACCCAGCGCCGTGGCGCGTGGAAGGCGTTCCGGCGCGGCATGGACGCCGCGCGCGAGGCGGGGCTGCCGCTGCGGATCAACGTCGTGGTGACCGAGGACAACGCCTCCGAGGCTGGCGAGATGGCCGCCCTCGCCGAGGAGTGGAACGTCGAGAACCACGCGTACACGAACATGACGCCCACGATCTACGGCGGCGGTGAGCCGCTGCTCGCCCAGTCCGCTGCCCACCTGCGGCAGCGCAAGCCGTTCGCCGGCTGCAACGCGGGACACACCTTCTTCCACGCCGACCCGCACGCCAAGGTCTCGATCTGCAAGGTCGGCCGCGACGATCAGATCGACCTGTTGGCTGAAGGCATCGACGGCCTCACTCGGCTCGGCGCCATCGCCGACCGCCTCATGCTTCGCACCGGTGGGTGCGAGGGCTGCGCCCTGTCCGGCACCTGCCGGGTCTGCCGCCCCCTGGCCAAGCACTACCAGGAGGCCAAGGCGCCGCTGCACAGCTACTGCCAGCACGGAGACAAGGAGAACGCCTCATGACCCCGCCCGTACCGGTGACCATCCTCCCCGGCCCGCCGGCCTCGGCCCGCCGCGCCGCCCCGCCCGTCGCGACCGCGTCGATCACCGCCGTCCAGGACCTCGACGTGATCGTGGAGAGCGCGGAGTGCTCCTGCGACGCCGGTGACGACAACCCCCACTGACCGACACGATCCGGTCAACTCTGTTCAGGCCCCGGCGTACTCGCGTCGGGGCCTGAGCCCTGCCCGTCCCATCGCTAGGGTGCCGCTCATGTTCTTCCGCTGGGACTGGCTCCAGCCCCAACTAACAGTGCCGATCGTGCCGACTCTCGGTCCCATCCACCCCGATGCCCTGACCGTCAGCGTGTTCGAGGACATCCTGCGAGCGGCCGACACGGGTGACTTCCTGCCCTACGACAAGGACCGGCGCTGGGGCGGCGAGAAGGACGAGAAAGTCCTCCGCGAGGACGTGGTTCACCAGCCCGAGCACACTCTCATCCCCACCCTGAGTCGGCGTGGACGCGGCACTGTGAAGGTCTTCGCCTACGGGCTTCGCGACACCGTCGTGGATGAGGCCGCCGAGCTGGCCGCGAAGCTCGCCTCCACGCACGACGTGGCGGGCGCCCGGGTCGTACGCCCTCTCGGTCCCGAGACCGCACACCCGCGTGGCACCCGCATCCAGCTGAAGGACTTCACCGTCCGCCCCTGCCCCGCCCCGGACGGCCCGGTCCGGTCCGTCACCGCCTGGTCGGCCGCCGTGCAGGAGACCTTCGCCCCGTTCGCCGAGGCCATGGCGGGCGATGGCCTGGCCTTCCTCCACGCCCAAATGCAGGCCGGCCGGTGCGGCCCGGTTCTCGCCGCCGCCGTCGAGGGCCGCATCGTGGGCGCGATCGGCCCCATGGAGATCCAGCCCGACGCCATTGGATGCCCCCAACTCATGCCCCAGTACTTTGCCGTCCTCCCCGAGGCCCGAGGCCAGGGCCTGGGACGCGTCCTGTGGCGGGCAGCCATGCACTGGGGCCAGTCCCACGGCGCCGCCTACCAACTCCTCCAGACCGAGATCGGCGGACCCTCCGACCGGCTGTGCCAGGCCGAAGGACTCACCTCCCTCGGCTTCACCTACGCCATGTCCGCATAGCTCCGGACCGCGCCACCTTCTCTGGTCGGCTGACCCGTGCCGTTGGCGACCTCAGCCACAGAAAGTCAGCCACGACGGTGGGTGCGCCGAACAAGCACCCGCCACGTGTGCCTCCAGCAACCACCCACCGGCCCCGGCCACGCTTCCCCAGTGCGTCACGGTCTCGGCCACGTTGCAGCCTGAGCGCTGCCGCCAACCTCGCCTGATGGGCGGGAGGCCGATCGCCGGGTCACGACTGGTTGACCGGCAATCCGCGGTGGCCGGTACGGACTTGGCAAGCGTCCCGCTCCCTCTGGCAGTGCTCGCCGTGGGGCAGTTGTCGGGGTTCTTCACGGGTCTGACTGCCCGCTTCTCGGGCTTTTGCGGCGCGAGCGGGTGGGGCCGTCGCGGGCGGTGGCGGAGACATGGAGCCAGCGGCGGCCTCAGGCCGCCGCGCCGCGCGGCCCGCGCCAGCGGGCCGCCTTGATCCAGTAAAGAAACTTTGGACAGCTCGCCCCTTCGGCTGCTTCGGCCGGCAGGAAGTGGGCTGTTTTGTCATGTTTCACCCTGGTCTGATCGCGAGATCGCCGGAATCTATCCACAGGCTCCCGGCCGTTTGATGTTTCTGCTGGAAGTTGTCCACAGGAATGCAGCCGAGCGGGGCCGCTGGAGAGGTGCGGGAATGCGCGTTCTGATGGGGTGTCCGCTTTCGCTGATTGCGTGCGGCTCGTGCCGGCGGTTCCGGGGCCTACGTACACAGAGAATGAGAAATGTGACCCACGCCACATATATGCATGGTCACGCGGGATCCGGTTGCGAGACCCTCACAGTGGCTGACGGCTTCCCGGGAGGCGGAACTGCTCTGCGGTACTGCCGCCCACATGACGGGACGCGCCAAGGGATTTTGACAGCCTCTCCCGCCCGGCGGGTCGCGGGGTTGTGGCGAGATGCCCGATCGCAGCAGGCTTCCGGGGAAGGTGCCGGATGGTGCACGCGCGCTTCACCAGGGCGGGCCATCGAGGGGTTCTGCGGGACGGACCGAATGAACGGCGCGGCGATGGACGGGGAACAGTGAACGAGTCGGAGATATCAGCGCTGGACGCGAACGTGACACTCCTCGCGGCCGAAGTGGCCGACCTCGCCGCGCTCATGCAACAGGTGACGCGCGAGATTAAGCGTCTTCGCCAAGCGTTTGATCCTTCAGCCACTGAATGAGCTCAAGCGCTTCAACAAGCGTTTCACGCATGGAAGCGACGTCACGTCGAAGGTCTGCAACCTCTTGAGAAAGGCGGACGTACCGCGCATCGGCGGTTGAACCGGCGGCGTCGCCGGCCAGGGAGGTTCCCCTTGCCCCCTCCGCGGCCGCGTCGGACTCAAGGGCGGGGCGGCGAATGAAGCTGCCTCGCCCTTGGACGCTGTAGATCAACCCTTCGCTCTTGAGTAGCCGGAACGCGTTCTGCACTGTGGCGCTGGCGAGCCCGAACTTCTCTTGCAGCTCCCGCGAGGACGGCACCTTGTCGCCAGGCCCTAGCTCGCCGCTCTGGATCTGGCGCCGCAGATAGTCGGCCACCTGGACGTAGGGCGGGCGGGAGTCGTCTTCGAGGGGCAGCGTCATGCCCGCAGGATACGGCCGCAGCCTCTGTCATACCTACGGAACGCATGGATAGCAGGACTCCTCTAACGCCTGGGTGTTGCAGTACACCCAGGCGTTGTGGTTACCTCTGGGTGTGGCCGGATCACTGGTCACGAACCCGACTGAAAGGGCTTATGCGCCATGGCCAGGACCGTTATCCGTGTGCACGTGCTCCCCACCACGAACGTCATGACCGGCACACCGGCAGTGCCGAAGTGGAAGGACCAGGAGAACGGCATCCGCGCGGTGGACTTCGAGACCGGTGCGCCGCTGTGCACCCTGACGCTCTTCGTGATGGAGGGCGAGCGCGCTGAGGCACTGAAGGTGACCGTTCCGCAGACCGGTCTGCCCAACGGTCTGCACCCGGGCCGGTTCGTCCGCCCGGTGGACCTCTTCGCGAGCCCGTGGGCGCGGATCTTCAACGACCAGCTCCAGGAGGGCGTGGCCTACCGCTGCGCGGCACTGGAGCTGGTCGACGCCCCTGCTATGCCGCAAGAGACGACCGGGCCCGAGGGTGCTGCGGCGTGACGTCGCTCCCCGCGTGCCGGGGTGAGACCCCGGATGGTAGCCGTCCGCTCATGATCTTCATCGACGAGGCTGCCGCCGTCCTGGGGGCCCTGCGCCCCCTGCCTTTGCCTTCCCCACGCGCCAGGTGCGGCGCGATCTCTCGAACGGAACGAAGGAAGACCGGTGAACGAACTCAACGAAGCCTTCGGCTGGCTCCGTGCAGCGGTGTGGCTCGGGCTCGGACTGCTCACCCTGTTGGCCGTGGTCTGGGTGATCCGCTACCTGCGGGCGTCGCCGATGGAGCGGATCAGCATCCGGCAGGCGATACGGATCCGTTGGGGCTGGAAGCGGCTGGCGCGGATGTGCGGGCTGTCGGTCACGGACAAGATGCCGACCGCCCTGGCCTCGCTCGCGACCTCGGACGGCAAGGAACCCAAGCCCCGCGTCCTGGTCCCGGCTCTGAAGGTCACCCCGGACGCCTTCGGGGTGATGGCTGGGGCAACCTGCCTGCCGAAGGTGGGTCTGGCGGAGTTCCAGAAGGCCGCTCCCTATCTGGCGGACGCCTGGCGCATGGCCCGCGTGTCCGTGTTGCCGGGTGACAAGCCCGGACAGGTCACGCTGCGCGGGGTGCGGGTGGATCCGCTGATCACGCCGAGCGTTCATGTGCCCAACGGCCGCCCGCCGGAGGAGTACGCGGTGTGGGCGCTCGGGGTGGACGAGTTCGGCTTGCCCGTGGTCGTGCCCCTGAAGGAGGTCCCCGGGGTGGCCATGGGCGGATTGCCGGGCTTCGGGAAGACGTCATGCGTGAACCGGCTGGTGTGTGACTGGGCGCCCTCACCGGCCATCCAGTTCGTCTTCTTCGACGGAAAGGTCTCCCACGCCTACGAGGGCGACTACGCCGACCTCGTGCAGCGCGCGTTCGAGTTCTGCGGGGACGATCTGGAGGAGGCGAACAGGAAGCTGAAGGAACTCGTACAGCTGCGCCGCGTCCGCTCCGCGTCCATCCGCCGCGTGTTGGGCGTGAAGAACATGTGGCACGTCGGTCCCTCGGAGGACTGGCCGCTCATCGTCATCGTCATCGACGAGGCCCACACCTACTTCCGCGACTACAAGGGCTCCGACCCGGCTACCAAGAAGCTGGCCGCGCTCGCGGCGGAGAACGCCCGCCTGGTGGAGGACCTGGTGAAGAAGGGCCGCTCGGTCGGCTTCCTGACCCTGCTGACCACGCAGAAGACCACCGGAGACGCGATCCCCACCTTCATCCGCGACGTGTGCCCGGTCGGGCTGTCATTCGCGCAGAAGACCGGCGACGCCGCCGTGGCCGCGCTCGGTGACAACATCCGCGAGTGGCCCGACGCCAGCCCGGTCAACCTCCAGGACCCCGCCTACGTCGGTGTCGCGGTCATGTCCCAGCACGGCCGCCCCGGCTTCGTTCGCATCCGCACCCCCTACGTCGCCGACCGGGACGCCGCCCGCGTCGCCGAACAGACCACCCACCTCGTTCGCCACCCGGCCAAGCTCCTGGAAGACCTGATCCACCGCACGGGCGTGGACCTCAACAAGGAGGACCCCGAGCCCCCGGCGGAGGCGGCCTGAGATGCGCCCCTCCATGCGGATCTACATCCGACACATGCGCGAGGCCATCACTACCGGGGACCTTGACCGCGCCGCGCGGATAGGCATCGCCGCCTACCGCATCGCCAACACCCACGAACGCCAGGTCCTGGAGACCTACCTCGGTCCGAACGTCGCCCGCAGGGCCGAACTCGTCCGCGCAAGCTGACCCGTCGGCCTCGGCCCCAACTCCCCCTGGAAGGAGGTGAATCCCTTCATGTCAGAAGACCGGATCACTCAGCGCACCGTGACCGTGGTCATGGCAGTCATCGCCCTGCTGGCCTTCGTGTTCTCCTTCGGCAACGTCTGGAGCCTGGCCCTGCGCCTGGGTGTCCCCGACCCGGTCGCGCCCCTGATCGCGCCGATGGTGGACCTGTCCGTCCTCGGCCTCCTGGTCGCCCTGCGGTACCTGTCCCTGCGCGGCGTGGCCGCCGAAGACCTCAAGGGCGCGAACCGGCTGATGCACACCTCCGGCTTCTTCACCCTCGCCCTCAACATCGCCGAACCCGTCATCGCCGGGCACTACGGCCGCGCCTGCGTAGACGCCGTGGCCCCGCTGCTCCTCCTCGGCTGGGGTGCCGTCGGCCCCGCGCTGCTGCGCCACTTCCACGCCGTCACCACCGCGGACCCCGCCACCACACCGACTGTGCTCCCGACCCCGGCTCCCGTGGCCGACCCGGCATCGAACCCGGAGTCCGTACCGGAGGACGCTCCAGCCGATGTCGGAGCCGCCCTCATCCCGGAGCCTGCTCCTGAACCGGTTTCCGTGTCCGAACCTGCGGCGCCCCCGGCCCCCGCTCCTGTCGCTGTGCCGCATCCGGCCGTCAAGGTGGCCCCGGCTCTGCTGGACGCCGCCCGCGAGATTGCCGACGCCCACCGCGCTGCTACCAGCCAGCCCATCACTCTGCCGCAACTCAAGGCCCGTCTCGGCGTCAGCCTCCCCTTGGCCACCGCCGCATACGCGGCACTGACGGCCTGACCCTCCGCCGGCCTTCCGGCATCTCCTCTTGGCCTCCTGGGCCTGACCCGTCATGCCCTCGGGCAGCACCTGGTTCCGACTCGGTGCTGCCCGGGGCCTCCATCAGCGGAAAGGATCCCTGCCGATGCCCCGCGACCTCGACCTGCGGCACGTGATCAGCCCCGCTGTCCGGGACCTGATCGAACTGGCCAACCGCGGCGACTTCGACCGCACCCGCGAGCAGATCACCCGCCTGCGCGGCTGCACCCGACCGATCAACCTCGTCGGCCACACCACCACCCGCGACCACACCACCGGCGAGACGATCCGCTCGTACTCCACCAGCGACGAACCCACCGGACGGCTCCTGACCACCTGCGGCAACCGCCGCGCCTCCCGTTGCCCCACCTGCTCCCGCCTCTACGCCGCCGACACCTACCACCTCGTCCGCGCCGGACTCTCCGGCGGCAAGAACGTCCCCGAAACCATCCGCACGCACCCCAGGGTCTTCCTGACCCTCACCGCCCCCTCCTTCGGCCCCGTCCACAACCGAACCACCACCAAGGACGGCAAGCCCCAGCCCTGCCGCTGCGGTACCCGACACCCCGACAGCGCCCCCGAACTCGGCACCCCTCTGAGCCCGAAGACGTACGACTACACCGGCGCCGTGCTCTGGAACGCCCACGCAAGCGCTCTTTGGGCACGCTTCGCCCTCAACCTCCGCCGCACCCTCGCCGCAAACTTCGGCATCACGCAGAAGGACATGAACGCGGCCCTGCGGATCTCCTTCGCGAAGGTCGCCGAGTACCAGCAGCGCGGCCTGGTCCACTTCCACGCCGTCATCCGCTTCGACGGCCCTGACGGCCACACCAGCCCCCCGCCGGCCTGGGCCAGCGCAGACCACCTCCTCCGCGCGATCAAGCCCGCGCTGAAGCGGACCACCCTGACCGTTGTCTCCGACACCGTGGGGGACCGCGAAATCGGCTGGGGCAAGAGGTTCAAGGTGGACGAGATCACCGCGCTCGGCGACGGCGAACTGACTGACAAGGCGGTGGCGGGCTACATCGCCAAGTACGCCACCAAGAGTGCCGAGGACTCCGGAACGGTTGACCGTTCGCTGGTCTGCCGGACCTGCTCCGGCCGTGGCACGGTCGGCGGCCGAATCCGGGAGTTGTGCCCCGACTGCGAAGGCACCCGCCAGGCCGAACCCCTGCGGGACCTGCCCGTCCACCAGCACGTGCGGCAGATGATCCGCACCGCCTGGGACCTCGGCGGCCTGCCCGAGTTCGCGGACCTCAAGCTCTGCAAGTGGGCCCACATGCTCGGCTTCCGCGGCCACTTCTCCACCAAGTCCCGCGCCTACTCCACCACCCTCGGCGCCCTGCGCGACGTCCGCCGCGCCTGGCGCCTCGCCCAGGCCGACGTTGCCCGTGTCCGCGCCGACCGCCCCGCCCCCGGCCCGGACACCGTGCTCGTCACGGAGTCCTCGTGGGCCTACCTCGCCTCCGGCTACCGCCCCGGCGAAGAACTCCTCGCCAACCAGACCCGCCACGACATCAGCCAGGCCCAACGCCTCAAGCACGAAGGGCTGGAGCCTGCATGACGACCGCCGTGCTCACCGTGGACCAGGTCGCCGAGCACCTCGGCATCAGCCGCTGGAAGGTCCACGACCTGATCCGCTCCCGCGAACTCGCCTCTTTCAAGATCGGCCGCTGTCGCCGCATCAGCGAAGCCGCGCTGGACGCCTACGTATCCCTCCGCACCGAACAGGAAGCCGCCTGATGGCCAAGCCGAAGAAGAACGCCAACAACGAGGGCACCATCTACCAGCGCAAGGACGGCCGCTGGGAGGGCAGCGCGTACGTCCTGACGACGGACGGCACCTACAAGCGGCGCAGCGTCTACGGCAAGAGCTGGGACGAGGCGCACGAGAAGCTGACCAAGCTCAAGGCCGACTCGCTCAGCGGCCTTCCGGTGGCCACCAACAAGATGACGATCGCCGAGTACCTGGCGTACTGGCTGGCGAGCGTCGCCAGGACCAAGGTCCGCCCGACGACCTACGTCAACTACGAATCCCTCGTCCGGAACTACGTCACCCCGGAGTTCGGCAAGAAGAAGCTGGTCCGGCTCGCCGCCCGTGACATCCGCGCCTTCCTCGTGAAGACGGCAGCCACCTGCCAGTGCTGCGCACAGGGGAAGGACAAGAAGCGGCCGGAGCACAAGCGACGCTGCTGCGCCCTCGGCAAGTGCTGCAAGAAGCTCCCCTCGGACCGGACCGTCCGCTTCCTGCTGGTAATCCTGCGTGCCGCTCTCCAGCACGCCGTACGGGAGGACGAGCTGCCCCGCAACGTGGCCCGGAACGTAGAGCTGAGCATGGGCACCAAGCGCGAGATCGAACCGCTCACCGCCGCGGAAGGGCGTCGGCTCCTGACGGCGGCCCGGGAGAACCGGCTCTGGGCCGCGTACGAGCTGGCGGTTCGCATCGGCCTCCGGCGGGGCGAGCTGCTGGGCCTGCGCTGGTCGGACGTGGATCTCCACGAGGGGGTTCTGACCGTCCGGCAGGCTCTTCAGCGCGTGGGCGGCGAGTTGCTGATCGTCGCACCGAAGACTCAGCGCTCGGCCCGGCGCGTGGCGCTGCCGGCCGAATGCGTGACCGCGTTCCGTGCCCAGCGCGCCCAGCAGATCGCCGACCAGAAGGCTGCGGGTCACAACTGGAAGGGGACGGGGAAGGGCCTCGTCTTCACCACGAAGAACGGGACACCCATAGAGCCCCGCAACCTGAACCGGTCCTTCGAAGCCCTGTCCGCCCGTGCCGGCGTCCGCAAGGTCCGCTTCCACGACCTGCGCCACACGTGCGCGTCCCTGCTCCACGAACAGGGCGCCGACGCCCGCATGATCATGGAAGTTCTGGGCCATAGCTCGATCCGCGTGACCATGGACATCTACACCTTCGTGCGGCTGGACTCCCAGCGCTCCGCCTTCGACCGCGTCGGGGACGCGCTGAGGGGTGACGGCAACGGGCCGGACGATGACGACGGCGCGGCCGGTGTCCTCGTAGCCGTCTAATCGATCCGGCATCGGCTCTTCGGCGCGGTTGCCGTCAATCACTGCCGTCACGACATACGACAGAGGCCCTCAGGATTTCTCCTGGGGGCCTCTTGCCTGTTGTGCACTCGGCAGGATTCGAACCTGCAACCTTCTGATCCGTAGTCAGATGCTCTATCCGTTAAGCTACGAGTGCTTGTGCTTCCCGGGTTTTTCTCCCCGGTCGGCGTTGCGAGAACAACATTACATGACCTGCGCCGTAGCGCGAAATCCATTAACCAAACCCGCCCCGACCTGTGGAAACACCATGATCGGCGGTTGGGTGGGAGTGTCGCCGCGCCGGTGCGGGACGGCCGCCGGACGGCTCGGGTCCGGATGCGGCCGAAGCCCCGCGCCTGCGGGCGGGAACGACGATGCGCCGACGGGCGAGGCCCGGGACGCGCGCCAGCGGCCCTCATCTCCACGGACGTTCACGCGGTCGCCGCCGCGGCGCCGGGAGCGTCAACTCCGATGGTGACCGATTCACCCTGAGCAGGGGTGGGCGCGGGAGACGCAGCGGGGGCTTTTGGCCATGACGGGGCGGGCTGGTGAGAACCGGGAGGCGTGTGCGACGGACGCGGCGCACCGGCGGCGGCACGGGTGACCGTGCGGCGGGAGTCGTCCGCAGGCGCGTTCCGCAAACCTCCCGTACGGGGTTGGCCGAACCACCCGGCTCATCGCTTTACGCGATCACCTGGATGCACTGCGCTACGGGGTGTCCTGGCTCCGCCGCGGCGCGCAGATGCGCGGCCGGACGGCGGCGCGTTCCAGTGGCGTCGACCTGAAGGGAAGAACCTTGTCCACACCCGCTGCTCCGCTCCGGGCTGCCCTGGCCAACGGCAGCTTCGAGCAGCCCGCCCCGGTCACCGAAACGGCCCTGGAAACGACTCAGGGAGTTCAGCCGAGACGGGCTGAACTCCCTGGTCGGAGAGCGGAGGCGGAGGGATTTGAACCCTCGATGGGCTTTAAGACCCAAACCGCATTAGCAGTGCGGCGCCATAGACCGGACTAGGCGACGCCTCCAGTGCACACCCCGCGCGAGCGCGAGTGGTGCGTGCAGATGATGACACAGTTGAGCGGTGCGTCACCAATCGACGCCTACGGTACTAGGCAGGCGGGCGCGAGGGCAAAGCGTCTGCGGTTGCGCAACGTCGCGGCGTGCGGAGCGTTAGTGATGAGGAGGCGTCGCCCTCCCGTCCTTCCGTCCGTTCCACCGCCACTCCGCCGAGTGCACGAGCACAGGAGCCCGCATGCTGCGCCGACTCGCCCTCACCGCCGTCGCGTCCCTCGCCGCGCTGTCCGCCGCCGCACCCGCCGCGACCGCGGCCACCGGACCCCTCCCGCTGCCGAGGCCCGTGCTGCAGGACGACACCCCCACCCGGCTGACGATCACGGTCTCGGGCTCGGAGACCCCCGCGGCCGACGGAATCTTCGAATTGCGGTGCGGACCGGCGGGGGGCAGTCACCCGATGGCGGAACAGGCCTGCGGCCGGCTGGACGAGCTGGCGGGCGAGGGCGCGGACCCGTTCGCCCCGGTGCCCGAGGACGCGCTGTGCACCCAGCAGTTCGGGGGCCCGGCCACCGCCCGGGTCACCGGGACCTGGCAGGGACGGCGCGTCGACACGGTCTTCAGCCGGACCAACGGCTGCGAGATCTCCCGCTGGAACAACCAGCAGCCGGTGCTGCCGAACGTCGGCTGACCTGGCCGGCCCGGACGGAGTCGTACGCCGTATGCACAGAACCTTGGTGAGAGCTCCCCCTCATCCGCAGCCCCTTGTTCCTTCGCTGCCTTTAGACTCCTCCAGTGACAGGCCGCGGCCCGGAGGGCAAGATGGGGCCCGCTGTCGGCAAGGTGCGGTAATCAGGGAGGAAGCGTCGTCGTGAGCAGCAGGCCATCCCGGGGCGCTGCTCGCCTCGCAGCCATACTCGATGCACTCCCCGACGGGCTGCTGCTCGTCAACTGCAACGGCACGGTCGTCAACGCCAACACCATCGCCCTCGAAATGTTCGAGACGCCGGGCACCGCGCTCGTCGGTCGCGGGCTCCTCGACCTGTTGCCCGAGTTCGACTCCAAGCTCATCCCGGGGTCGATGCGCCGCCCCGAGGCCGGCGACAACCGCGGCCGTACGAAGCCGACCCGGATGACCGCGCGGCGGACCGACGGCACCGAGTACCCCGTCGAGGTCACCAGCGCCGGCCTGGAGGACGGGCAGGCTGCGTACAACGATTTCCAGAGCTCCTACAGCGGCAGCTACACGGGCGACGAGCTGCTGATGCTCGTCGTACGGGATCTGTCGGGCACCGTGGACACCGAGGCCGAACTGGCCCGCTCCCAGCGGCAGACCGAGATGATCCTGCGGGCCGCGGCCGAAGGCGTGGTCGGTACGGACACCGAGGGCCGGGTCGTTCTGGTCAACCCCGCGGCCGCGCAGATCCTCGGCTTCCGCGCCAGCGATCTGGGCGGCCAGGAGCTGCATCCGCTGATCCTGCACTCGCGGGCGGCGGGCGAGCCGTTCCCGTACGAGGAGTCGCCGCTCGCCGACACCCTCAGGTCCGGGCGCAAGCACCGGGTGCGCGGTCAGGTGCTGTGGTCGAAGAGCGGCGCGCAGGTACCGGTCGATCTGACCACCGCACCGGTCCGGGACGGCGACCAGCTGGTGGGCGCCGTCATGACGTTCACCGACCGCAGGCCGTACGAGGAGCTCGGTGCGCAGCACCGGGTCGAGGTCGCCGAACTGACCGAGGGCCACACCGCCGAGCTCGCCGAACTGACGGAACGGCACAGCACAGAACTGGCCGACCGGACCGAGCGGTACGCGGCCGAGCTGGAGGCGCAGGCCGACCTCCTGGCGGCGCTGACCGCCCGGCACACCCAGCTCACCGCCGTGCTCGGCGAATCGCTGCGCGGCCCGCTGGAGGAGCTGCGCAGCGAACTCTCCACGCTCGCCGCCGACCCGGCCGGGCAGCTGTGGCCCGAGGCGAACCAGATCCTGCACCACCTGGCCGCGGGCTACGCCCGGATGACCACCCTCGTCGACAACGTGCTCGGCTACCAGCGCCTGGACGCCGGCTCCGAGAAGCTGGTCAAGGCGAACGTGCTGCTGGACTCGGTCGTGACGGCCGGTATCGACGCGGCCGTCGAGCTGATCGGTCCCGGGCGCGCCCAGTTCGCCGTGCACGCGCCGCCGATCGAGGCCGAGGTGGACGCGGCCCGGCTGGTGACCGCGCTCGCCCATCTGGTCGCGGACGTCGCCGGGGTCGACTCGACCGGCAAGGCCCGGGTGGCGCCCGGCGGCGGGCATGTCGACTCCACCGTGGTCGTCGCGGCGGCGCAGCGCGGCGAGGTCGTACGGATCGAGGTGCGCGGACCGTTCTCCGGGGGAGACCCGGTGCACGAGCCGATCGTGCGCGGGATCGTGCGGGCGCACGGCGGCGTGCTCCAGACGCACGAGGTGCCGGGGACGAGCAGCAGCGCGTATGTGCTCGAAGTGCCGTTGGGCGCGGGTTCGGGCACGGTGACGGCGCCCGCGTCCGAGCCGGAGCCGGAGTCCGGTGCGCAGCCCGCTCCCGGGCCCGAGACGGCCGGGCAGCAGCCGGGCGGCGGGCGGCGGCGGGCGCGCCGGGCGTCCACGGATGCGTTCCTGGAGAGCCCGGTGGGCGGCTCCGGGGCGGCTGACGGGTCCGGTGACACGGCGGCGGGCGCGCCGACCGGTCGGCGGCGGGCGCGCCGTGAGCCCGGTGCGCAGGACGAACGAGCGGTGCCGGGGGCGCAGGACACTCAGGGCGGTTCGGGACGCAGGCGAGGGCGGCCGAGTCCGGCCGAGGCCGGCGTCCAGCTCCCCGCGCAGGCGCAGGGACAGGGCGCCGGGCAGGCCTTGGCGCTGCCCGCGGCCGCAGCGGCGTCCGAGGGGGCCGTGGTGACGGCGGCCGAGGGCGCGCAGGGCGGCAGTGGCAGGCCGCAGCTCGGCCAGACCGTGCCGCCGCAGGGCGTTCCGCCGGAGGGACAGATGCCGGTGCCGGTGCCCGCGGGTGGACACCGTGCGCGTCAGGGCGCCGAGAACCAGCTGGCCCTGCCGGCTCCCGCCACCGGCTCCGAGGGGGGCCCGCAGCCCACAGACGGCTCCGGACCCGCGCAGGCGGCCCAGCCGGCCGGGCGGCGGGCCCGGCGGGCGCTGGCGGCCACGCAGGAGCGGACCGCCCCGGCCGAGCCCGCAGGGCCCCGTAGCGCCTTCGCGCTCCCGCCCGCGGAGGCCGACCGGTCCCCGGCGTCCGACGCGGCGGCCGAGGCGGACGCCTCGCTGCCGGGCCGCCATGACGCCGTACGCATCGCGCCGGGCGAGGACCACACACCGCCCCAGGCACATCCCCTGCCGACCGGCCGTCGCCGGGCCCGGCACTCCGAGGCGCCCGAGCAGCCCGGTGGGCCCGAGGCGCCCGCCGTCCCGGGCGAGCGGGCCGAGGAACTGCCCGGCGACGGTACGGACCGGCCCACGGCCGGACCGACCACGCACGCCACCGGCACCGCGGCCGTCCCGGGCTCCCCGGAGAGCGCGGAAGGCCACCCGCAGGACGTCTCCCCCGTGGCGGACACGCGTCGGCAGCCGCTGCCGGAGGAGGCGCCGATGCCCGGCGGTTCCTCGGACTCGACGCAGGGGCGCGCGTTCAGCGTGCGGACGCTCGGGCAGGGCGTGCCCTTCGCGCAGCACCTCGCGCACCAGCAGAACCAGACGCTCGGCGGTGCCGGGCGGCGCCGCAAGCTCGCCTCGCCGCCGGAGGACGAGCGCACCCCTCAGGCCACGCCGTCCCCGTCCGCCCCGGCCCAGATCCCGGGCCAGGGGTCGGGGCAGCGGCGCTCCGCGCCGGAGGCCGAGGGACGCGCGTACGCGATAGGGGCGCCCGACGAGGGCGCCGAGGGGCCGGAGCCGCTGGACGGTCCGGGTGGCGCGGTCGAGGTCGCCAACCGTCCGTCGCCGCAGCCGGTCGACGACGAGCTGCCCCCGGAGCCGCTGGACAACCCGCGCCGGCTGCTCGTCTGGCCCGCGCCGGACGTCTCCACCCAGCAGGCGCTGAGCGACCGCGGCTACCGGCCGGTGATCGTGCACTCGCGCGAGGAGGTGGACGCCCAGATCGCGGCGTTCCCGGCCGCGCTCTTCGTCGATCCGCTGACCGGCCCGATCACCCGCAAGGCCCTGCAGTCGCTGCGTCAGGCGGCGGTGGCGGCCGAGGTTCCGGTGCTGGTGACGGCCGGGCTCGGGCAGGCCTCGCGGGAGGCGGCGTACGGTGCCGACCCCGCCGTGCTCCTCAAGGCGCTCGCCCCGCGCGACAGCGAGCAGCATCCGCCCCGGGTACTGCTGATCGAGGAGCACGAGGAGATCGCGCTGGCGCTGACGGAGACCCTGGAACGCCGCGGCATGCAGGTGGCGCGGGCTTCCACCGACAGCGAGGCGGTGTCGCTCGCCACCCGGATGCGGCCCAATCTGGTGGTGATGGACCTGATGCAGGTGCGCCGCCGCCGGGCCGGGATCGTCGACTGGCTGCGTGCGAACGGTCAGTTGAACCGGACCCCGTTGGTCGTCTACACCTCCGCCGACATGAACGGGTCGGAGCTGCCGAAGCTCAGCTCGGGCGAGACCGTGCTCTTCCTGGCCGAGCGGTCCACGAGCGAAGAGGTCCAGTCGCGCATCGTCGATCTGCTCGCGAAGATCGGTACGAACTGAGACACGGGACGAACCGGGACGCGGCAACGACGAGGGCGGTACGGGACGACTCCCGTACCGCCCTCGTGGTCTCCACCGGCCTCGGACCGGAGCGGGTCCGGAACGGCCGGAATGACCGTCCAGCGCTCCGGCAGCTGCCACTTGGCGATGCCGGACGTGGCGAGGAAGTCCTTCAGCTCCTCGTAGCCGACGCTCGCGCCGCCCTTGCGGACCACGGTCGCCGGCGGGCGCTCGCCGCACTTCTCGTCCGGGACGGCGACGACCGCTGCAGCAGGGTTGCGCCGATTCTGCTCACATACCGGCTGGTATGTGACTGGTTCCGGGAGTACGAATCGGTGTCGGTCGGCAAAATCACGCCTGGTCGCCACGGCGGCACCGCCGGTGGTCACCGCACCGGAGCGAGCTCCGGGTCCTCCCTGAGCTTGCCGAGCGCCCGCGACACCGCGCTCTTCACCGTGCCGACGGAGACCCCGAGCACCTCGGCCGTCTGGGCCTCGCTCAGGTCCTCGTAGTAGCGCAGGACGACCATCGCCCGCTGGCGGTCCGGCAGCTTCAGCACGGCACGCCACATCGCGTCGTGCAGCGACTGCTGCTCGGCCGGGTCGGGACCGGGGACGGCCTCCTGCTCGGGCAGCTCGTCGCAGGCGAACTCGTCGACCTTGCGCTTGCGCCACTGCGAGGTCCGGGTGTTCAGCAGGGCCCGGCGGACATAGCCGTCGAGCGCCCGGTGGTCCTCGATCCGCTCCCAGGCGACGTAGGTCTTGGTGAGCGCGGTCTGCAGCAGGTCCTCGGCGTCGCTCGGGTTGGCGGTGAGCGAGCGCGCGGCGCGCAGCAGCACCGGCCCTCTCGCCCTGACGAAGGAGGAGAACGACGTATATGCGGCGTACGGAGTCCGCGAGGCGTACGCGGGGCGTGCGCCGTACGCTCCGTGCTGGCCGGGTGATCCGTGCCCTGTGGTGTGCAGGGTGTGCGACATCTGTCCCGGGTGCGGCGCGTGCGGCGCGTGTCCGGTGCTGGCGGCTCCCCCGGAGCTGCCCGTGCAGACTGGCGTGGTCATGGCTCCACGCTAGAAGCGGGCACAGCTCCGGGGATCGGCCCCAGGTCCCGAAACCGCGTCCGCCTCAGGGTGTAGGGGTAGGGGCTGCTCCACCTCCTGTAGGTGGAGTCCTCGCCCTCGGGGCTCAGGGGCGCCCCCTGACCTCGCGCCCGGCCGGGGACGCCGCTCCCGGCCGGGCGCGCTCAGCCGTCCGTACCGAGGATCAGGCCCGAGGTGGGGACGCCGGTGCCCGCCGTGACCAGGGTCCTGGCCGCCCCTGGCACCTGGTTCACCGACGAGCCGCGGATCTGCCGGACCGCCTCCGCGATGCCGTTCATCCCATGCAGATACGCCTCCCCCAGCTGGCCCCCGTGAGTGTTCAGGGGCAGCGCGTCCGCCTCGACGAAGCCGGCCGCCTCGCCGGGCGCGCAGAAGCCGAACTCCTCCAGCTGCATCAGGACGAACGGGGTGAAGTGGTCGTAGAGGATCCCCACGTCGATGTCGGAGGGGGAGAGACCGGAGCTGCGCCAGAGCTGCCGGGCGACCACCCCCGTCTCCGGCAGGCCGGTCAGGTCGTCGCGGTAGAAACTCGTCATCTGCTCCTGCGCCCGCCCGGCGCCCTGCGCGGCGGCCACGATCACCGCAGGCGGCCGCCGCAGGTCCCGGGCCCGCTCGGCGCTCGTGACGACGATCGCCTGTCCGCCGTCGGTCTCCTGGCAGCAGTCCAGCAGCCGCAGGGGTTCGACGATCCACCGCGACGCCGCGTGGTCGGCCAGGGTGATCGGCTTCCCGTAGAAGTACGCGGCGGGGTTCCGGGCGGCATGGCGCCGGTCGGTGACCGCGACATGGCCGAAGGCGTCCGGCGTCAGCCCGTAGGCGTGCAGATAGCGCTGGGCGGCCATGGCGACCCAGGAGGCCGGGGTGAGCAGTCCGAAGGGCAGGTTCCAGCCGAGCGCCGTGCCTTCGGCGGTGGGCTCCCGCTGCTGCACGCCGGAGCCGAATCTGCGCCCGGAGCGCTCGTTGAACGCGCGGTAGCAGACCACGACGTCGGCCACCCCGGCCGCCACGGCCAGGGCCGCCTGCTGGACGGTGGCGCAGGCCGCCCCGCCGCCGTAATGGACGCGCGAGAAGAACGACAGCTCACCGATGCCGGCGGCCTGGGCGACGGTGATCTCCGGGCTGGTGTCCATGGTGAAGGTGACCAGGCCGTCCACGTCGGCGGGGGTCAGCCCGGCGTCGTCGAGGGCGGCCCGCACCGCCTCGACGGCCAGCTTCAGTTCGCTGCGCCCGGAGTCCTTGGAGAACTCGGTCGCGCCGATCCCCACGACCGCCGCCCTGCCACCGAGCGAATCGGCCCTGCGCACACTCATGCCGCCCCCTGCGAGACGCCCACGGCCACCGTGCCGGTGACATGCCGGCCGAGGCCGTTGGCCCCGACGATCTCCACCTCGGCCGTCCCGTCGTCCCCGACGGCGGTGACCGTGCCGCTCAGGACCATGGTGTCCCCGGGGTAGTTGGGCGTGCCCAGCCTGATGGCGACCTTGCGGAGCACGGCCGAGGGGCCGAGGCGGTCGGTGACGTACCTGCCGACCAGGCCGTTGGTCGTCAGGATGTTCATGAAGATGTCCGGGGAGCCCTTCTCCCGGGCGAGTGCCGCGTCGTGGTGCACGTCCTGGTAGTCGCGGGAGGCGATCGCGCCCGCCACGATCAGGGTGCGGGTCACCTCGATCTCCAGTGGCGCCAGTTCGTCACCGGCCTTCACCTTCACTCCGTGCCCTCCTTCACCAGTGACTCACCGAGTTCCTGAAGCACTTCGCCGCCGCAGCCCAGATAGGAGTCGAGCTGCCGTCCCCAGAGGAAGTGGCGGTGCACGGGGTGGTCGAGGTCCGCGCCGGTGCCGCCGTGCAGATGCTGTCCGGTGTGCACCACCCGCTTCCCCGCCTCCGACGCCCACCAGGCCGCGGTCAGCGCCTGGGACCCGTACGGCAGCCCCGCGTCATGGCGCCAGGCCGCCTCGTACGCGGTGACCCGGATCGCCTCGGTGTCCATATGGGCGTCGGCGGCACGCAGCAGGACGCCCTGCTTGGTGGAGAGCGGGCGCCCGAACTGCTCGCGGGTGTTCGCGTGGGTGACGGCGCGGGCCAGCGAGCCGGCGCACACCCCGGCCTGGAGTCCGGCGAACGCCGTCCGGCCCGCGGCCAGGACCGCCTCGTACGCCGCGGCGCCGCCGAGCCGCTCCCCGGACGCCCCGTCCAGGACCAGCCGCGCCGCCGACCACGGCGCCGTGGTCTCCACCGGCTCGGTCAGCACACCGGGGCCGGCGGTCCGGACGATCCACAGCCGCCGCTCCCGGTCCGGGACAAGGACGAGGTCCGCGTCCCGCAGCCACGGCACGTACGGCACACCTCCGCTCAGCCGCCCGGCGTCATCGGCCCGTATCCCGCCGCGGGCCGGGAAGGCCCCGGTGGCGACGGCGGTGCCGTCCCTCAGCGGCGGCAGCAGTCGCGCCCGCTGTTCGACCGTGCCGTGCCCGGCGACGGCCAGCAGCCCGTACACACAGCTCGCCGCGAACGGCACCTGCGCCGTCGTGCGCCCCTGCTCCTCCAGCAGGAGCACCAGGCCGAGCAGCCCGGTCTCCTCGACGGCCGCGGTCAGCCCGGCCGCGCAGAGCTCCTTCCACAGCTCGGCATCCGTCCCGGTGCCGGCCACGGCCAGCCGTTCGGGCGTCGACAGATCGCCGAAGATCCGCGCCGCGAGCCCCTGTGCCGCGGCCTGCTCCTCGGTGGGTGCGAAATCCATCTCAGCCCTCGCCTCCCCGGAAGACCGGAAGCTCCAACTCTTCGTCCGTACGCAGGAATTCCAGCCGCACCGGCATTCCCACCCGCACCTTGTCGTACGGCATGCCGACCACATTGCTGACCATCCGCACCCTCTCCGCCAGCTCGATCAGCGCCACCGCATACGGCCCGCCCGCGCCGTCGGCGCCGAAGGCGGGGAAGGGCGGGTGGTGCATCACCACATGGCTGAAGACGGTGCCCTCGCCGCTCGCCTCGACCGTGTCCCACTCCTGGCAGCCGCACGCGTTGCAGCCGGGCAGCCAGGGGAAGCGCAGCGTGGCGCAGTCGCCGCAGCGCTGGATCAGCAGCCGGTGCTCGGCGACGCCCTGCCAGAACCCGGCGTTGTCCCGGTTGATCACCGGCCTCGGGCGCAGGTTCCGGCCGCCGCCGCGCGCCGCCCGCTTCGGCGCCGCCGAGGTGTACTTGAGGATCCGGAAGCGGTGCGTCCCGGCGGGTTCCCCGTCCGCCCGGACGTCCATGCGGGTGGTGACGAAATAGCCCGTGCCCAGCTTGGTGGTCTTGCGCTCCGAGACCGATTCGATGACCGCATCGAACGTGATCCGGTCCCCGGGCCGCAGCGGCCGCAGGTACTCCTGCTCGCAGTCGGTGGCGACCACCGAGGTGTAGCCCGCGCCGTCGAGCAGGCCGAAGAGTTCGTCGTACGCCGCGGAGCGGTCGGTGTGCCCCGACAGGCCGCCCATCGTCCACGCCTGGAGCATCGTCGGCGGAGCGACCGCGTCCGGCCCCGAGTACGCCGGGTTCGTGTCTCCCATCGCCTCGCACCAGTGCCTGATCATCGGCTCGTTGACCGGGTCCTTGCCGGTGCCCGCGGTGGCGGCCGCCCGCCCCTCGAACGCCTTGAGCCGCCCGTGCAGCTCGTCCGGTTCCTCGGGCACCTGCTGTCCCCCGGACGCCTGCCGCCCCTCGGACACTTTCCGCCCCTCCCGCACGACCGTCACCGCCTGCCCCTCCTCATGCCGAGCCGCATCGTCGCGACGATCTCCCGCTGCACCTCGCTGACCCCGCCCCCGAAGGTGTTGATCTGTGCCGCCCGGTTCATCCGCTCCAGCTCGCCGTCCCCGAAGCAGCCGGGCGAACCTCCCCGGACCATGCCCGCCTCCCCGGTGATCTCCTGGCACATCCGGTACACCTCGACGGCGCTCTCGGTCCCCGCGAACTTCACGCCGCTCGCCTCGCCCGGGGCCGGCGAACCCGCCCCGACGTCCCCCACCAGACGCCAGTTGAGCAGGCGTGTCGCAGCCAGCCGGGCATGCGCCTCGGCCAGCCGGGCACGCACCCACGGCTCGTCGGCCGGACGGCCGCCCGTCACGGGATCGGGGGTGCGGGCGTGGGCGAGGGCCGCCTCGTAGAAGTCCTCTGCCTGCATCCCGATTGCCGCGAGCGCCACCCGTTCGTGGTTGAGCTGGTTGGTGATCAGCCCCCAGCCGCCGTTCTCCGGACCCACCAGGTTGGTGGCGGGCACCCGGATCCCGTCGTAGTACGTGGCTGTCGTGGTGAGCCCGCCCACGGTCTCGATCGGCGTCCACGAGAAGCCGGGGGCGTCGGTCGGGACGAGGACGATCGAGATGCCCCGGTGCTTGGGCGCGTCCGGGTCCGTACGGCAGGCGAGCCAGATCCAGTCCGCGTTCTGGGCGTTGCTGGTGAAGATCTTCTGCCCGTCGATCACCCAGTGGCCGCCGCCCCCGGCGCCGTCCGGACCACGGGCGTCCTCGCTCTCCCGCACCGCCCTGGTGCGCATCGAGGCGAGGTCCGTGCCGGCTTCGGGCTCGCTGTATCCGATGGCGAAGACGATCTCGCCGCTGAGGATCCTGGGCAGGAAGTACGCCTTCTGCTCGTCGGTCCCGTACTTCATCAGCGTCGGGCCGACAGTGTTGAGCGTGACCATCGAGACGGGTGCGCCCGCCCGGTACGCCTCGTCGAAGAAGATGAACTGCTCGTCGGCACCGCGTCCCTGGCCGCCGTACTCGACGGGCCAGCCGAGCCCGAGCATGCCGTCGGCGCCGATCCGGCGCAGGACTCGCCGCTGCCCGGCCGGATCCCCGTCCCCCGGGGCCGTTCCCGCCTCCCTCCCGGGCACCACCTCGCGGAAGTACGTGCGGAGTTCGGCGCGCAGCTGTCGCTGACGTTCCGTCTGGGCGAGGTGCACGGCGGCTGCCTCCCGGACACGGGGCTTACGGATCAGGATTTCTGACTGTCCGTCAGATACGGAGTCCTGTCAAGGTGGGCGACACCCGGCCATGGCCCGTACTCCGCACTTCCCGCAAAGCGAAACGGTCCGCGCGAGGGCACCGAATGCCCTCGCGCGGACCGCTGCTGCGACCGGCCCTGACCCGACCCCCCGACCGGCCCATGGCCGGCCACGGCTCACCAGAGGTTGGTGAAATTCACCGCGACGTTGTCGCTGTGCTGGTCGATCACGGTGAACGCCGAACCGCTCACCTGCGCGGAATTGCTCTGGTTCGACGCTCCGGAGCCGACGGCCTGCTGCTGGGACGTGGACGAGTTGCCGGTGTTGTCACCGCCGACGCCGCTGCCGCCGACCGTCGCAACGGCCGCGTTCGATCCGTCGTTCGCGAACGAGCCGTTGTCGGCCTGGGCCACACCTCCGAAGAGCGCGGCGGCGAGGGGCAGTGCGGCAACAGCGGCGAGGGCACGAGCGGTACGGATGCTTGCCATGTCAATTCCTCCAGGAACCGGAAGTACGGCTTCTCCCGGGGCAGCCGGCCGACCGCCCCGGTATTGGTCACGACGTCGCGAATCCAGGGCTGCCCAGCGGATCCCCGGCAAACCACCCGTACGACCCGATTCCCCCGCAGGTGTGAGGAAACTCCGATAAACCTTTGCGCTCCCCGAACGCCCCAGCTCACCCCCCGTACGCGCCCCGCCCGGAACCGCCCGGCCGCCCGGCCGCCCGAGCCCGTACCCCCGAGGGAAGAAGCATTCCGGCGCCGGCCCGCCGGTGCCATGCCCCCTTCCCTTTCTCGAACACCTGAACGAAAATAGAACCATGGCCATCCCCGACCGGCGGACCGCCGCCCTGGCCCTCGCCCATGCGCTCTCCGCCGCCGAGCGCGGGCTCCCCGTCATCCCGCTGACCGCCCGCAAGCTTCCCGCGCTGCCCTCTCCGCACCGGAACGACGACCACCGGTCCACCTGCCGGGGCGCGTGCGGCCTCCCGGGGCACGGCGTCCACGACGCCACCACCGACCCGGCCGCCGTACGGGCTCTCTTCGCCGCCGCCCCCTGGGCCACCGGCTACGGCATCGCCTGCGGGCGGCCCCCGCACCATCTCATCGGCATCGATCTGGACGTCGACACCGCCGACGGCAGCGACTCCGCCGCTTCGCTCCGGCGGCTGGCCCTGCACCACCTGTTCACGATCCCGCCGACCGTCGTGGTCCTCACCCCCAGCGGCGGGCGGCACATCTGGCTGACCGGCCCGCCCGGCGTACCCGTACCGAACTCCGTGAGCCGGCTCGCACCCGGCATCGACATCCGGGGCACCGGCGGCTACCTGGTGGGCCCCGGTTCGGTCACCACGCACGGCCGCTACCGGGTCGCCCCGGGCACCGCCGACCTGCCTCCGGCGCCCTGCCCCCTCGCGCTCCTGCGCCTGCTCACGCCTCCCGAGCGCCGCCCGCCCGGCGCGGACCGGCCCGACCAGGGCCGCGGTCTGGTCAGCTTCGTTCTCGCGGCACGCGAGGGCGAGCGCAATGCCCGGCTCTTCTGGGCGGCCTGCCGCGCCTACGAACACGGCTGCGGCGACGCCCTGGCCGACGCCCTCACCAGGGCCGCCGTCCGCACCGGGCTCACCGAACACGAGGCCCAGGCCACGATCGCATCGGCGGCCCGCCTCACCTCGGCCGCGCCGGACGAGCCCTGAGGCATGTCCGGCGGATCAAGTCCCTGAGGGCCGGCCCTCAGTCAGCGGTGCTGAGTTCCCAGAACCGGAAGACGGTCGACGTGTCCAGACAGTTCTGCAGACCCCGGACGTTGTCCTTGGCGACCGCGTACTGCTTGCCCTGCCAGAGCGGCAGGAGCGGCAGCTGATGCGCCACGATGTCCTGGAGCTTGATGAACGGAGTCCGGGTGTTCGAGCGGTCGGTCATGGACGAGGTCTGCGGGATGATCCGCTTCGTGATGTCGTGGTTCTCGTAATTGTTCGACAGGACATTGCCCTTGCCGAAGAACGGCTGGGTGAAGTTGTCGGGGTCGGGATAGTCCGGTATCCATCCCTTCACATAGACGCCGTACTTGCCCTCGGCGATGCCCTTCTCGTACTCGTTGAAGGGGACCGACCTCATGCTGGCGTCGAAGAGCCCGCTCTCGTTCAACTGATCGGCGATGGTCTGGAGTTCGTCGTCGGTGGCGGGGCCGTAACGGCTCGGCGTGGACCAGAGGGTGATGCGCACCTTGTCGGTGATGCCGGACTCCCTCAGGACGTCCTTCGCCTTCTGCGGCTGCGGGCTGTCCCCGTACGTGTTGAAGAAGGAGTTGCCGTGCCCGGTGATGCCGACCGGGACGATCGAGTAGAGCGGTGTCGCCGTGGACTGGTAGACCTCGCTGACCAGGGCGTACCGGTCGACGAGATAGGCCATGGCCTTGCGCACGGCGAGCTTGCCGACCACCGGGTCGGAAACGTTGAAGACCAGGTGCTGGACTTCCGCGCTGCTGCCCTGGACGACGTCGAGGCCGTCCTTCTCGGCGCTGGGCGAGGTGTCCAGGGCGGCTATCGTCTTGGCGGTGAGACCGCGGTACGCGATATCGACATCGCCCTCCTCCAGTGCGGTCTTGAGGGCCTTCTGATCGCCCTGGAAGAGCTTCATCGTCACGCCGGAGTTCTTCACCTCGGCGGTGCCGTGATAGCCGGAATAGACCGAGAAGTCGGCCTCCGACTTGTCTATGGAGTCCAGTTTGTAAGGACCTGAGCCAACCGTTTTGCCACCCTTGAGCAGACTGTCCTTGGGATACACCCGGCGGTCCACGATGGATCCGGCACCCGATGCGATCTTGCTCGGAAATGTCGCGTCGGGCACCTTGAGCCGGAATACGACGGTCTTGTCGTCCGGGGTGCTGATCGACGAGATGCTGGAGAGCAGCGGCGCGGGGCCCGCCGGGTCGTTGATCTTGATCGCCCGGTCGAAGGAGTACTTGACATCCGCCGAGGTGAGGCTGTTGCCGTTGCTGAACTTCAGCCCGTCGCGCAGGGTGCAGGTGTAGGTCTTGCTGCCGTCCGAGAAACCGCACTCCTCGGCGGCCTCCGGCACCGGTATGGAACTCCCGGGCGGGAAACTCAGCAGCGACTGGAAGACGTTGTTGAACAGCAGCCAGGAGCCCGGGTCGTACCCCGCGGCCGGATCCGTCGCCAGGATGCCGTCGGACATGCCGACGACAATCTTGTCCTTGCTCTCGAACGGCCAGATCTGATCTTCGGAGCCGCAACCCGCCAACAGCACCGTCGCCAGTCCCCCGGAGATCAAGGTGGCCGACCGCCTCGTACGAACCTTCACAGAACGTGCCTCATACTCTCGGCCGGGAACACGAGGTTCCCGGACAACCGGATCAGGTCATGATCAACTGCGAACGTCGCGGCCGTCCAGCACTGTCAGCCTGGTCGTGCGCGGTGGTGCGGTCCGACAGCTTGCCTGGACATGGTGTTCACCAGGGTTCTTCGTAGTGACTGACTGCCAAACGGCAGTTGATGGACGATGGAGCACAAAGCATGATCGGTCTCGTGGTGCTTTGACAATCTAGTAGGAGGCAGCGCTACGTGGCGCCACCTCCTACGACAAAAATCGTCACCGCCGGCGGATGCCACCGGCGTAAATGGCTGGTATCGAACCGTGCCGACCGACCGGCCGCACCGGCTGTCGCTCCTGCCTCCCTGGTCAGCGCATGCGCCCTGGATAAACGGGACTTCGGTCACACCTCCACGGGTCCCGCGATCTCCCGCAGTCCGTCCGGAACCGCACGTACCACAGCGGCACCCCTCCACGGGCAGCGCGCAGCAAAACGGCCCTCGACCGGTCTTCTTCCGGACGAGGGCCGTTCATCTGCGGTGGGTGTGGGATTTGAACCCACGGTGACTCGCGCCACGACGGTTTTCAAGAGAGTGCTGCCGGAAAGGCCCTTGGTATGCCTGACCTGCCCGTTCCCCTCCCTCGGGGCCTCCCGCGGCGGCAGATGGTCCACACCTGGTCCACCACCGGCTCGTCTCGACCACACAGTCCCCAGACCTGTCGACACACCACCCAAAAACGTTCCGGTGTCGTCAGTTCAGCGACTTCTCGATGGCCTCGAAGATGTCGGCATCGGTCTCCTGCTGCCAAGAGGGCAGGTCGGGCCAGTCGGCCACGTAGCCGGGCTTCGGGTCCTCGAAGTGCTTGAACATCTGGGCCGTCCAGCACGTCGCGACGAAGCGGCTCTTTTGCTCGCGGGAAAGCCGTGCCGTGGTGCCGCCGCTGATCTCGACGAAGTGACGGACCTGCTCGTAAACGGAGCCCGCTGCCTCGCGTTCCCACTGCGGGGTGGTGTCCCATGGTGTGACGTAGCCAGCCTTCGGCTCGCCGGGGAAGTGCTGGTGGACTCCCGCGATCCAGGCTTCCCGGAACAGTCGTGCACCCTCGGTCTGCGACATGCCTACCTCTCTCGTCACGGCGTGCTCAGAGCGGCGATCTCGACTCCCAGCTCTGCCACGCGGTGGTCGCGGCTCAAGGGACCGAACTCGTCGCACAGGGCTTGGAGTCTACGGGCGACGTACCCGGATGCGGAGGCTCGGGCCAGGCCGATGGCCTCCCTGCCGTACGCCACGACCTGTTCGGCGTCCCGCCGCTTCGCGCCGATGACGGCCAGGTCGGTGAGCACTGCTCCGCGTCGCCGGTACGACTGCCCGGGTGCCAGGGCAGTCTGGTCCAGGGCGTCCTTCAAAGCGTTCTCCGCCAGGTCGAGACGGCCGAGCTGTACGTAGCGCGATCCCCGTTCCTCGGCCAGACGCGCGCCGTCGAACCGGAGCCATCCGCCGTTGACGCTGTCCGCGGTGAGGTCGTGGACGGTCTCCGCTTGGTCCATAGCGCGCTCGCACGCGTCCAGGTCGCCGAGGCCGGCGTATGCCTCAGCTTGAACGGAAGCGACCCAGTGCCGAGTCGAGAGGTTGTTGTCCCCCCGGCCGGCCAGGCGCTCGGCCGCGCCGAGCATCTGCACGGCCTGGCGATAGCGCTGCTCGGACATGTCCACGTAGGCATGCCGAACAAGCGCGCATGCCCACAGGTCGTACGCCTCGGCGTCCTTACTGACCGACGCCGCGAGCGAGTACGAAGCGGCTGCGTCGGAATACCGGTTGCCGTCGAACGCCACCTCGCCGGCCAACTGGAACAGGTCAGCCGCCGCGTTGAGCAGAGGGCGTGCGCTCCCACGGTTGCCCGCCAGGGCCTCGTTCAGTGTCGTCAGCTGGTCCCGGATGACGGGATAGACGGAGCCCTTGGAACGGGCGAGTTGGTAGACCTGCCAGAGATGGCTGTTCATACGTGCGAAGTCGGCCGGCACTCCCCGACGGACGCCCTCGGTGAGGGCCTCGGCCTCCTCGACCGGCAAGGCAGTCAAAGCCCCGCTGACAGTCAGTATGCGGAGGAATTCGCGGCGGATCATTTCGTCGGGGTCTCCCGCGCTCGGGGGGTCACTGGACTGGTGCCCGGCGGCCTCCTGGCCTGCGGCTCGTGGCGGTGTCAGGAGGACGTCCAGCTCTTGGAGGCTGACTTCGAGGGCGGTGGCCAAGCCCCGTCGCTGGGGCGGCTGAGGAGCGATCCTGCCGCTTTCCCAGCGTCCGACCGTTGTGCGGTCCACGCCGAGTAACTGGGCCAATTTCTCCTGACTGTAGCCCAGGGTCCTGCGTCGTTCTGCCAGTCCCATGACGACCCCCTCCCACGGCTTCGGCCCCTCCGGTGCCCGTACACGGATATGCGTCAAGACTGCCGCATCGATGCCGTGGAGACCCCTGACTCGGCGCTGTTTCCTGGGTGTTGTTGCGGACGACTTGGGCTTGGAGCGTCGGAGGGACGTGGACATGGCGACGCGGAATGATGCGGCGAAGCGGGGACTCGGGCAGGTCACGCACGCGCCGGACCTCGGTGCTGAACCTCGGATCCTCATGTCGCTGCGCGTCTCCCGCGACTCCGGCCGCTCGTGGTCGCGGACGACCCAGGTGCGGGAGGGCGACCCGTTCGTCATCCTCTCCGACCCCGGGCGGTACCCGCCGTGCGAGTGCCCGCTCTGTGTCGGTCCATCGGTATCGGCCCGTGTGCTTCGCCCACCGGTTGCCGAGCCGGGGACCGCGTAGTGGACGCCTTAAGGCGGTGGGTGCTCCACCGGTTCGGCCGGTTCGCCGGCCTTCTGTCTGTGGCTCTGATCGTCGGCTCGCTGGGCCTGTATGCCGCAGGCATTTACGTCACCTTGTAGCCGCTCGGCGCCTTGCCCAACCCCATTCTTCCCGCCGGGGTTTCCGGCGGGAGTTCCCCAAGGAGAGAGGGAAGTTCGATGGTGGAAGAGAACACCGGTTCCGTGGCCCCCGACGGGGGCGGCCTGCTCGTCGCGAAGCGGAAGATCGTCGCCGCTCGCATCCGTACCGAGCAGGAGTCCGACGTCAGCGGCGGCCGTTCCGACGGCAACGACTGATCGGGCCGCCCACGATGCTTAGTGCTGCTTCGTGGGCGGGGCGTCTGGGCGGGGACGCGTTCCTCGCCCAGACGTACAACCGCTCCTACGCCCTCTTCCCCGGCGCCGCCGACACTGCCGGTCTCTTATCCTGGGACGACCTGAACCTGATCATCGCCACCCAGCGCCTGGAGCCTCCCCGGCTGCGGCTGTCGGTGGACGGCGAGATGGTCCCCGTCCACCGCTACGCGGTCCCGACGACGACCCGGCGCGCGGTGACCTGGTCCCGTATCCAGCCGGCCGAACTGCACTCCCAGCTCAAAGACGGCGCCTCGCTGGTCCTGGACTCCGTCGAGAAGATCCACCCGCCCGTCGGGATGGCGGCCGAGGGCCTGGAACGGTTCCTCGGCACCCCCGTACAGGTCAACGCGTACGCGTCGTGGACGGAACGGGAGGGCTTCGGGCTCCACTGGGACGACCACGACGTGGTCGTGGTCCAGGTGCACGGCTCCAAGCGCTGGCGGCTGTACGGCACGACCCGTGAGGCCCCGACCTTCCGTGACGTCGAGTCGCCGGAGAAGCCCGAGGGCGACCCCGTGGCGGACATCGTCCTCGCGCCCGGTGACGTGCTCTACCTGCCGCGCGGCTGGTGGCACGCGGTCACCGCCGACCAGGGAACGGAGTCCTTGCACCTGACCTTCGGCCTCGTCTCACACACAGGTGCGGACCTCCTCCACTGGGTGGTGGACCAGCTCCGCGCGGCTCTCCCGCTGCGCCAGGACGTTCCGCGGTTCGCCTCCCCGGCCGATCAGACCCAATTCCTCGCCGCGCTGCGCCGGGCGCTGCTGGATGAGCTGGCGGACGCCCGCCTGGTGGAGCGGTGGGCGGAGTCGATCGACACCACGCACCACGGGCACGCGGTCCCCTCTCTCCCGTACGTGGCCGGGATCCCCGCCTGCCGGGAGATCGCCGTACGGCTGACCGCACCGAGGAGCCGCATGGTGGAGAGCGGCAGAGAAGGCGCGGTCACCTTCTCCGCAGCCGGTACCGCCTGGGACTTCGCCGCATCCGCCGCACCGGCCCTGCGCGAGCTGCTGCTCGGTCGGCCCGCCACACTGGGCGACCTCGCCGACTCCGCCGGGCTCGAAGTGAAGGACGTGGCCGCCCTCGTCTCGGCACTCATCGAGGGCCAGGCCGTCGCCGTCGTCGGGACCGGCCTATGACGGCGGCCCTGGCCCTGGGGACCTACCGGGTCCGGAACGTGAGCGAGTCGGCCCGCATCGCTCTGCGGTCCCGAACGTCCTGGATCGACACCGCCCCGAACTACGCGGGCGGGACGGCGCAACACCTCCTCGGACCGGTGCTGCGGGAACACCCGGGAACGGCCCGTACGGCCACCAAGGTGGGGTTCTTCACCCGAAGCCAGGCCCGGACCGCCGTGGCGCTCGGCGTCCTCACCGAAGCGGACGCCGCCGCAGGCCACAGCCTCGACCCCCGGTTCGTCTGCCATCAGGTGGAAGACGCCGTGGCCCAGCTCGGCCGCGTGGACCTGGTCTTCGTCCACAATCCCGAGCGGGCCGCTCACGGAGCGAACCGCGTGCTGATGCGCCAGCACCTGAGGGAGGTATTCGCGGTCCTGGAAGGGCTCGTCGAGCTCCGCCGAATCGGTGGCTACGGCGTAGCCACCTGGTCGGGCCTGCGCGAAGGCGCTTTCATGATCACCGAGTTGGTGGCTCTCGCCCGGGAAGCGGCGGGCTCCGAGGGACACCACCTGATCGGCGTCCAGATGCCCGTGAGCTTGATCATGGATACTCCGATCACGCAGACGCTCAACGGCGGCGGCCCCCTGGTCCAGGCGCAGGACGCCGGGATGACGACCTTCGGATCGGCGCCCCTGCACGGCGGCGAACTCCTCGACGCCATGACACCCGAACTGGTGGATCTGATCCGCCCCGGGCTGTCGCCCGCCGCGGCCGGCCTGCTGGCTGCAGCCTCCTGTCCGGCCCTGGACGTCCTACTGGCTTCCATCAGCAGCCGCGACCACTGGGACGATGCCGCCAAGGCCCTCGCCTCGCCCCTGACCCGCGAACAACTCAGGAGAGTGACCGATGAACTCGCCACCGGATGAGGCCACCCGGGCCCTGATGATGGCCGCGCACCGACGGGCAGCCGAAGCGGTCGCTCTGACCTGCACTGGCCCGCAGACGTGGGGCTTCGCGGGCCTCACCCTGGGCCGGCGGTCGGGGGACTACTGGCTGCGCGTCAGCCGCCGACCAGTGAAAAACGCCGGTCGGCGGCGCGGGGAAGGGATCGTCGGCGCCGACCTCACGCTCCCGCGAGACGTACCCCGCCCGGCTGTCCACGGAACCCACGACTGGATCGACGGCGAGTACGCCTTCGAAGCCGAGGTCCTCGACCTGGTGTCGCATCCGGTCGTGGCGCCCCGGAGCCCGGACCTGGTCCGCAACCCCGCCCTGCCCGAACAGTGGTGGGGAATCCTGCGCCGTGCTCTCGACCGCCTGGCGGAAGCAGACGGGGCCAGGGAAACCGTGCGGGACGAGTGGATGGCGCGGGCCTTCCCTCAGTTCCTCGGCATCCCCGCACCCACCACAGTCGAGCGCGTCACCGGACACGGAGACCTCCACTGGGGAAACCTCACCGTGACACCGCTGACCATCCTGGACTGGGAGCGCTGGGGCCGGGTACCTGTCGGCTACGACCCCGGACTCCTCCACGCGTACAGCCTCCGGGTGCCCCTCGTGGCCGCCCGCGTACGCAGCCAGTTCGCGACCGTCCTCGACACCCCTGCCGGCCGCATCGGCGAACTGGCGGCCCTCGCCGAGATGCTCCAGGCCGTGGCACGGGGGTTCTACCCCAAACTCGCGCCCCTCCTTCTGGCCCGTGCGGAAGAGCTGACCGGGGTTCGCCCTCCGGTCGCGGCCCCGGCGGAGATCCTGGCCTGACTACTCTCCTCCTGACCCCGGCACCGGCCCTGCGCGCCGGGGTCTTCACATGCCAACTGCCGCCCGTTCTTCGGCCGTTAGATCATGTGGGCGCGGGTTGCCACGCGGTCGGCCGGAGCGGCTTTGGCCGGTGTCCTGTTCGGGTTGGGGTCGGGCATGTTCAAGGGGCCGTACGCTGGCCCGGCAACTCGGGCAGGCTTTGCCCCTGCCCGGAATTTGAACGAGTGGCCCCGTGAGCTTGCCCGACGCGGGCCCCGGCCCGAACAGGTGGGTAAAGCCGTGGAGGCCGGTCGCCCCAGCCACAGCTGGTTGAACGACAATCCGCGGTGACCGGTGCGGACTTGGCATGTACCCCGCTCCTGCTGGCCGTGCTCGCCGTGGGGCGGCTGGCAGGGTTCTTCACAGGTCTGGCTGCCCGCTTCTCGGGCTTTTGCGGCGCGAGCGGGCGGGGGCCGCCGCGGGCGGTGGCGGAGACATGGAGCCAGCGGCGGCCTGGGGCTCGAGCGAAGGGTGCGTTTCCGGGGGCCGCTGGGGTATCCAGGCCGCATGACTCCGACAACACCCACCC